>NZ_CDRRBS010000031.1:0-10789 GCF_977040545.1 Pseudostreptobacillus sp.
TGTTCTATTAAAACAACTAATGATATAGGTGCTATAGCAAGTATTCCAGAAATCGTAAATTTAGGCATAGTTAATAATTCATTTAACGAGTCTGTTGATAAACCTATCCAACTTGCCTCTTTAAATCCTGAAAAATCTAGTATACCTAACATATATGAAACTATATATCCTACAAATATCGCTATTAAAATTGGAACTAATTTAAAGAAAGACTTTTTAAGACTACTTACTATAATCATAGTTATAATTACAGAAAATGCTACAATTAAATTTTTAATTTCAAAACTATTGTTATTATAACCTATCATACTTAAAGCTGTAGGACTAAGTCTAAGACCTATTACCATTATTATAGGTCCAACAACAACTGGTGGAAATAATGATTTTATTTTATCAACACCAAATTTTAAAATAATAAGCGAAATTATTACATAGACAATACCAGCAGCTATTATACCACCTTTAAGAATTGCTAAACCTTCATTTTTAAATAACAATGCTGTCGCACCAATGAAAGCAAATGATGAGCCAAGAAATACTGGAACTATTCTTTTAGTGAGCATGTGAAATATTAAAGTTCCTAATCCTGCACAAATAAGGGAAATAGATGGGTTAAGACCTGTAAGATAAGGCACAAGTATCGTGGCACCAAACATTGCTAATACATGTTGCAATCCAAGAATAAATTTTGTTCTGATTGTTAAATTTTCCATAATATATATCATCCTCCTAATAAAATTTTACATAAAAAAAAGAACACTAATAGTGTTCTTAATATTTTAATATAGAATAAACTTCTTTATCTTTTAATAACTCTCTTCCTTTTAAATCTTCAAGCTCTATCATAAAAGCAAGTTCATAAACATTAGCACCTAATTCCTCAACTAAATCTACCATAGCTTTAGCTGTTCCTCCCGTTGCTAATAAATCATCAACAATTAAAACATTTGATCCTTTTTCAAAAGCATCTTTATGTATTTCTATTACATTTTTACCATATTCTAAAGAATATTCCACCTTAACTGTTTCTGCAGGTAACTTACCAGCTTTTCTTGCAGGCACAAATCCTGCACCTATATTATATGCTATTGCTGCTCCAAATATAAATCCTCTAGCATCAGCTCCTAATACATAGTCTATTTTCTTATCAATATATCTCTTTGTAAAATCTTCTATTATTAACTTTAACCCTTCCTTATCTTTTAGAGCCGTAGTAATGTCTCTAAATAATATACCTGGTTCTGGAAAATCTGGTATATTTCTAATCATTTTTTCTACTTTCAATATATTTGAATTGTCCATATTCTCTCCTATCTTTTAATAATAAGCTTTATTTTCTCAATCTTATTATTATCAACTTTTAATACTTGTATTATATATCCTTCTGTTGTTACTTTATCATCTATATTAGCAACTTTACCTAATTTATATTGTATATACCCAGATATAGTATCATATTCTTCAGATAGTTCTATATCTATACCTAATTCTTCATTTATCTCTTCAACTAAAGTCTCACCTAATATTTCATATATATCTTCACCTTTAGTACTAATCTTCTCTTCTTCAATATCATATTCATCTCTTATTTCACCTACTATTTCTTCAAGAAGATCTTCTATAGTAATTAATCCTAAAGTTCCACCATATTCATCTATTATTATAGCCATATGTAATTGTTCTTTTCTAAAATATTCTAACATATCTGTCAAATGTTTTGTTTCAGGAACGTAAGCTACAGGTTTACATAAACTTTCAAGTTTAATATTTGCTGCATAATTTTTAGTATATTTTAACAAATCCTTAGTATAAAGAATACCTATAATATCATCTATACTTTCATTAAATATTGGTATTCTTGAAAATTCATGCTCTATTATATCGTTCCAAACATTATCTAAAATCTCATTTTTATCAAATGCTATTATAGATGTTCTCGGAGTCATTATCTCTTTTACCGTAGTATCTGTGAAATTAAATATACTGTGTATCATTTCTTTCTCTTCTACTTCTACATCACTATTTGACGAGTCATTAAGCATACGTTTAATATCTTCTTCACTATAATAGATATCTTCCATATTTTTCCCATTATTAAATAATATATTCAAAGAATTATATAATTTTTCTAACATCCACAATAAAGGATACAGTATAAACATAAAAAAATCAATAAAATCTATACTAAACACCAATGATTTATATATATCCTTCTTAGCTATTAATCTAGCAATTAAATGAATAAAGACTAATACAAAAACCAAGATAATAATCGCATAAAATTCTAAATTAAATAAACGCAAATATCTAATAATCAAATATATATACGTTACTGTATTTAAAAGATTTATTAAAATTCTATATTTTAAAATATTCTTTAAATAATACGAAATCTTTTTCAAAACTTCTTCATCTTCTTCTTTAAGAAAAGATTTTTCTATTAGTTCTACATAAAAAAAACTTGTTCCAAATACATTGATGAGAAAATATATCACAATCGTTATTATTATAGAAATAATTGCATATATTACTATTTTAAACATCTCCCTTTCAAAACAATTCCTTATTGATTTTATCACATTTATAAAAAAATTTCAACAGGAATTTATTTAATATTTTTTAAAAATAAAATCAATAACATTTAATCAATTATCAATAACTATCAATTTCATTTTTTTAGCTGCCATAAGTATAATAATCATACCTATTATCCCTATCAATAAAGTAAAATACAACATAATTATCACAGAACTTTTTTCTATAATAACTCCACCTAAGAAATTACCTAATATTCCTCCTATTATGCTTGTAATTCCCATATAAGCTTGTCCTTTTACTCTTTCATCTTCATTTATAACATCATTAGTATAATATACAGTTGCTGGAAGATATATAGCATATGCACTACTTTGAGTAAATTGTGCTATATAGAATAAATAAATATTATTTGTCAATACAGATAATATAGTTATTAGTATTTTAACAACAAAAGAAATAGCAAATATTTTAAATAAATTTATATATCCTAATTTTTTATTCAAATATACAATTAAATACATAACAGGAAGTTCTACCATAGCCGCTATCATAAGACCTATTCCAACTTCTTCAGACCCTTTTCCTAAACTCTCTGTTATATTTAACATAAAAGTATTTATTAAACTATGCGTCATCATTATGAATACTATTCCTACAAGAACTAGTGAAAAATGTTTATTTCTTTTAAAAAAATCTATAATGCTATCTTTTTCATTTTTATCATTTTTTTTATATTCTTTAATCTTATTTTCTAAATTATTAAAACTCAAAATCAATAATATTAATATTATTGACAATACAAAAGAAAGAATCGGTATAAAACTAAAACCTATTTTATCTCCTACTTTACCTAAAAATAAGGAAGTCATTGCAAAAGATACAGAACCTACACCTCTTGCAAAACCAAAATTAATTTTATAACCACTATTAATATACTCAAAAATAAATGTATATAAATATGTTTGTGCATTAAGTAAAGAGGTAACTAATATAACATAAAAAATTAAAATCAATAATTTATTATTAATACTAAAAATCACTATAGAAGTTATAGCTATAATAAATAATGAGTGTATTATAAACTTTTTAACAGTAAAATTTTCATTTTTTTCTATTAATTTTGCCATTAAAGGTTGTATAATTACTGAAATTAAAGAAGATATAGCAAGTACATTCCCTACATCAGATATACCAAACCCTTTATATGTAAAATACGAATTAGCAAAAGCATATGTAGAGCAAGAAAGTGCCCAATAAAATATTTGTATAAATATATATTTAATATACATATACCCCTCCTCTAAATATCCACATCTACATCAAAATCGCTATCCCAATCATCATCATTTAAATGAACTACTTCTAATGTTTTTTCATAATTAGTTGATTTTTTAGAGAAGAAATCGTGTTGCGTAGTTTCAACATTTAAACCATTTAATACTATAGGATTTACCTCTTTAACTTCAAATTCTTCATCTAATCCAAGATTCATTAAAGCTCTATTACCATTATATTTAATATATTCTTTAACTTCTGAAGTTAATTCTACATCTGAATAAATTTCATCTGTAAACTTAGATTCATTTTCATATAAATCATAAAATAATTCCATTATTTCATCTTTTACATTTTCTTTCTCAATAAAATTCATTTTATCATATATCTCTTGTGCAAGTTTACCAACAAAAACTCCATGGATAGATTCATCAGCTATAATTTTTTTTATAATATCTGAACTTGCTACCATTTGACCTTGTCCTGATAACCATAAAGGTAAGAAAAATCCACTATAAAACAAGTATGATTCAAGAAAAACAGAAGCAACTAAAGCTAAATATATCTCCCTTAATGTTGCATCAGGATTATTAAGCGCTTGATAATAATAATCTATTTTTTGTGCCTTATATTGTAAATGTTGATTTTCTTGTACCCATCTAAATATTTCATTTATTTCTTCAGTTGATGCAACTGTTGTAAATATAGTTGAATAAGACTTTGCATGTATAGTTTCCATCATACACATATATGAAAGTACAGATCTACATTGAAGAGAATCAATATGATCTATAATCTTTGGCATTCCTGTATGAGATTGTAAAGTATCAAGTAAAGTTAATCCTCCTAAAACTTTTTTATAAGCTTCACGCATTTCAGGACTTAATGAGTGCCATGAATCTATATCTTTTGATGGAATATATTCCGTATCTATCCAAAATTGTCTTAAATTTTGCTCCCAAAAAGCTTCTACATAATCATTATCAAGCGTATTCCAATTTACCGCTTTATATATTTTATTATCCATTTTAATTCCTTTCTAAACAGAACAACTTATGCATTCTTCTATAGTTAATTTTCTAGTTCTTGTATAATATAGAGATTTAAGCCCTAATTTATGTGCTAATATATATAGTTTAGATAAATCTCTAGTCGTGTCAGTGCTCTTAGTATAAAGTATAGTAGAAATTCCTTGATCTACATGTCTTTGTATTACAGAAACAAGTTTTAATATATTTTTTTGATCCATATCATAGGCTGATTTATAGAAGAAGAAATTATCATAATTTAAGTATGGCATAGGATAAAATGTTGTTGAATCACCATATTCTCTTACCTCTACTTTATCCACTATAGGCATAATAGATGCTGTCGAATTCATAATATATGAAGTTGATTGATTAGGTGCTATAGCCATTCTATATGCATTATATACTCCATTTTCCATAACTTGATTTTTTAGATTTTCCCAATCTTCTTTAGTTGGTATATATATACCTTCAAATAAAGCTTTAACTTTATCTGTAACAGGTTCAAAATTCTTTTCTATATATTTATTAAAATAGTTTCCATTAGCATATTCTGATTTTTCAAAACCTTTGAATGTTTCATTTCTTTCTTTAGCTATTTCCATACTTCTTTCTAAAGAATAGTAATTCATCATCATAAAGAAAACATTACAAAAATCAAGTGCTTCTCTTGATTCATATTGTATAAGATTCTTAGCTAGGAATCCATGTAAATTCATAGCTCCAAGACCTATAGAATGTAATTCTTCATTTGCTTTTTTTATACTTGGAACTATTTCTATATTAGTAATATCTGATACTGTAGTTAATGAATCTACTGCATCTCTTACAACCTCTCTTATCCTTTTATTTTCCATAACTGGCACTATATTTACAGAACCTAAATTACAAGATATACCTCTTCTTATAGTATCTTGCTCATAATAATGATTTATATCAGATACTTCTGTTACTTGCATTATTTCTGTACAAAGATTAGTAAATTTAACTTGTCCTATCTCCTTTAAAGCATGTTCACGATTAGCGTTGTCTTTAAAGAATATATATGGATACCCACTTTCTTTTTGAGTTTGAGAAATTTTAACTAAAAATTCTCTTGCATTAATCTTTTTCTTTTTAATATTCGGATTTGCAACTAACTTGTCATACCATTCATCCATATCCAACTCATCTAAATATAACCCGTATTCTCTAAATACTGTATGAGGATAAAAAGTATAACAAGGAAGATCTTCACTTGCAAGTTGCATAAACTTATCAGGGATTATAACTCCTATTGATAAAGATTTAATTCTTATCTTTTCATCAACATTTATCTTTTTAGTATCTAAAAATTCTAATATATCAGCATGGAATACATTTAAATATACAGCTCCAGCTCCAGGTCTTTGACCTAATTGATTTGCATAAGAAAAAATATCTTCAAGTATCTTTATTATAGGAAGTACTCCACTTGCACGCCCTTCTACACCTTTAATAGCTTCACCTCTAGCTCTTAATTTAGATAAATTAAATGCAACTCCACCACCAATAGATGACAATTTCATTGCTTCATCTAAAGCATATCCTATACCTGATAAATTATCTCCTATTTCATCTAAATAACAAGAAACAAGCTCTCCAGATCTTTTTTTACCAGCATTTAAGAATGTAGGTGTAGCTGGTTGATATTCTTGATTTATTAACATCAAAGCATAATTTTTAGCTTTTTCAATATTACCTTGACCTAAATAAAGTGAAACTATTGAAATTCTGTCTTCATATCTTTCAAGAAATTTCTCACCACTATCATCCATCAATGCATAACTTTGATAAAATTTAGATGCTGCCATATATGATTGAAATCTAAATTTTTTAGAATAAACTAAATCAAATACTTCTTGCATTTGATTTATTGTATAAAACTTATAAAAATCTATATAATAATCATTTTCTATTAAATAATCTATTTTTTCTTTTAAATTATGAAAAAATACTGTATTCTTATTAACATAATCTACAAAATATGAATAAACAGCTTCTTTATCCTTATCTAATTGTAATCTACCTTCTGAATCTTTAACCATTACCTCATTATTTAAATAAACATATTTCAATTATCTACACCTCTTTCAAATTCCAAAATTCTTTTAACATATTCTTGAGCTTCTTCATATGTTCCTGATAACTCAAATTTCATAATCAATGGTATATTATACTTTTTAGAAATTTTATCACCTGCTAAACCAAAATAGGGTCCCCAATTCATATTACCACTAACAGAAACTGTTTTAATTTTTTTAAAATTTTCTGTATTAGCTAAAAATCTAACAGTATTTTTATGAACTTGTCCTATACCTGTTGTAAAAGTTATGAAATGAGAAAATTTTTCTACAACTGTATCTGGTTTTATTTTAATAAATTCAAAATCACTATATCTAGAAATTTTTTTTATAAATCTTTCTACATTTCCTGTCATTGAATCATAATACACAACTATTCTTCCACTCATTCCATTCCCTTTCTATCACAATATATTGTGTTCAAATTATTTATTTACCACTTTATATGCCGTTATTCCTATAATACAACTTTTTAAGAATTTAATCAAGAGATAAAATAAAATAATATAAAAAATTTATTTTATAAGAAATATTTTTTTCTAGTTTTACTATAATTTTATTATAAATTTTTATATATCCCAACTAATAATTTATAATCTTTACATAATAAAAAGACACTTACTAAAATTTTAAGTGCCCAATTTTTAAATTATTTATTTAATTTTTTAACCCAAGAATATAACTAAACATATTAAAACTACTAAAACAGTTTTTAAAACATTTACATATATACAATATTTTCTATATTCCTATAAATATATCTACCAAATCTCTTATCTTTTCATATACTTGTTTCTTTTTCTCAAGTCTTGCTCCACCTCTTCTACCAAGTGCTGGTAAAACACTATTTAATTCATTTCCACCTTCTATAACTTCACCCTTTTCTATAGAGTTTTGTATAAATCTCTCAGCACCATCTTTTAGTTTTTCATCATTTATAAGTCCTTGTATTTCCATCATCTTAACATCTCTTGCATAAATATAGAAATTCTCAACTATATTTTCCAAACTTTTCTTATCTAGAATATCTATTTTATCAATAAATTCAAGTATAAGACTTTCTTTAGGTCTACTTTCCATAGAAGACCGTATTAACCTTCTAACCTCATCTTTCAACTTATCAACATTATCCACTTCTTTAACTTTATCTATAATTATCTTCAAAATATAATCAAGATTTATTTCATCTGTTTTAAGTAAATCTATATGAAACTCTAAATCATCATCTACATTCTTATTTTTCTCTTCTTTTGCTGGTCTAAACTCTTCTTTAATAGCTAAATACTTACTTTTCATATCTTGCATTTTTCTTTCACTTATTTTCTTTGGTTCATTAACAAATTCATCAAAGTTTTTAAGTACATTATCAAGTTTAATTATTTCGTTAAATAATTTAACAAAAAGCTTTTTATCTTCTTCTAATTCTATGTTTGTAAATTCAGGTAATTTTTCATCTAAATTATCCACTGCATTTATATATTTATGAATATAATGTTCATAATTTTTCTCAAGTATAATATTTATACTATTTTTATCACCAAATGTTTTAATAGCATCTTTAGTTGCTTGTTCAAGATCTCTATAACATACAATATTACCAAAACTTTTAACCTTATTAAGTATACGATTAGTTCTTGAATAAGCTTGTATCAATCCATGATACTTTAAATTTTTATCAACAAAAAGTGTATTTAAAGTTGGAGCATCAAATCCAGTTAAGAACATTCCTACAACTAAAAGAAGATCAACTTCTTTTTCTTTTACTTTTTTAGATAAATCTTTATAATAATTTTCAAAACCTTCACCTTCAATAGAAAAACTTGTGCCAAATTCATTGTTATAATCATCTATAACATTAATTAAAAACTCTTTAGAAGTTAATTCAAGTTTACTAGGTTCATAATTTTCTTCCTCTATCTCTCCTTTACTTCTATACTCTCCTTCTTCATTAGCTACAAAACTAAATATTGTTGCAACTTTAAGTTTTTTATCTTCAGGCAATTTTTCTTGTTCTTTTTTTAATTCTTCATAATATATTTTAGCTGCCTCTACATTTTCCACTGCAAGCATAGCATTAAACCCATTTAACCTTCTATCTTTAATACTATATGATTCATTTCTATGTGTTTTAATATTGTAAACTGATAAAACATCTTTAACTATAGCATTTATACGCTTTCTTGAATGTAAATTTACACTATTTTCAATATTCTCATCTTCTTTAAATTCAGGTAAAATATTTTTGTAATCTACCTTAAATTTAAGAACTTTACCATCACGTATAGCATCTGTTATTACATAACTATGAAGCTGTGCACCAAATACAGAAGCTGTTGTATCTCCTGTCAATGAATTTTCAGTAAATATTGGTGTTCCTGTAAATCCAAATTGATAATATTTTTTGAAAGATTTCCTAATATTATTTTGTGCTTCTCCAAATTGTGATCTATGGCATTCATCAAATATGAATACACATTGTTTAGAATATATATCATGTTCCCTATTCTTCTTAATAAATTCATTTAATTTTTGTATAGTAGTTACAACTATTCTACTATCTTTCATTTCTATACTTTTTTTCAATTCCTTAGTATTTTTACTCCCATTTACACTATCTTCTTGAAAACTTCTATACTCCTTCATAGTTTGAAAATCTAAATCTTTTCTATCAACTACAAAAAATACCTTGTCTATATATTCAAGTTCAGTTGCGAGTTTTGCTGTTTTAAATGATGTTAAAGTTTTACCACTTCCAGTAGTATGCCATATATACCCACCAGCATCTTTAGAACTTAATTTATTTAAATAACTTGATCTTATCTTCCACAGTATTCTTTCAGTTGCAGCTATTTGATATGGTCTCATTATTAAAAGTATTTCAGCTTTATTAAATACACAGTACTTAGTTAAAACCTCAAGCAAAGTTCTTCTAGCTAAAAATGTAGCTGTAAAATCAACTATATCACTTATCACATTATTCTTAGCATCAGCCCATTCACAAGTAAACTCATAACTATTTTTACTACGTTCAGTAGTATTTGCAAAATATCTTGTATTTGTTCCATTTGAAATAACAAATATTTGTATGTATTTATACAGTGAAGATTCTTCATAAAAACTTTCACTACTATATCTATTTATTTGATTAAATGCTTCAAGTAAACTTACTCCACGTTTCTTTAATTCTATCTGTACTAAAGGCAAACCATTAACAAGTATAGTAACATCATACCTATTATTATTTACACTTACCTGTCTTGTTACTTGAACAAAATTATTATTAATATCTATTTTATCAATTATTTTAATATTTTGTAGTCTTCCATCATCAAACTTAAAATCATATATATGATCTTTTTGAATTTTACGTGTTTTTTCTTTTTTAGTATCATTAGGTGCATTAATATACTCGTCAAGTAATCTTTGCCATTCATAATCTGAAAATACTACTTTATTTAATCTTTCTATCTGTTTTCTCAAATTTAAGTATAAATCATTCATATTTTTAATAGTAATGTATTCATAACCTAAAGCTACAAGATCAGATACAAGTTTATCTTCCATTTCTTTTTCAGTTTGGTAACTTTCATTAACTTCTCTAATTTTTTCATATTCAGATAATATTATACCAAAATTACTTTCTAATATTGGTGAATTATATTTCAAAATTTCCTCAGACATAAAACTCCTTTCATTTATCAAACGTTAATAGTTGTTCTCTATAATATTCATATTGCTTAGTTCTTAATTCAATTTCTTTAGGAAGTCCATAACTAATTGAATTTATAATAGTTTCTAATTTATATAGTTTTGATACTATTTTTTGTTGAATTTCAATTGGGGGGA
>NZ_CDRRBS010000032.1:0-10439 GCF_977040545.1 Pseudostreptobacillus sp.
AAATCTATATCATTAAGTTTCAAAGTTTCAATATCATGCTTATCTCTATCTATATTATCTACATATGAATTAAATATTGCTTCACAAAAACTTTCTTTATCTGGATGTCCATTTACAACTAATATATTCATAACATCTTACCTCCCATATGTTGTACAGATTTATATTATCATTTTATATCATATATTGCAATACAACAAAAGGCTATTGCAACCTAAGTCACCCTAAATCAAAAAAATTTCTTTTAACTTTTTAACATTTTCTTGAACTAAATCCATACTTGTTCCATTTAATTTTTGCATTTATACTCCTTAAATTATTTGATTTATATTCCATTTGTTAAAATTACTACATTTATTTCATCTTTATTAGTTAACACTTAATAATTAAAAATCATAGAAAGTCATAAAATTACTTACAATTTTACAACAAACTATGATTTAGAATTTTAAATTTAATATATTATAATTCTTTTACTTCTAATTTATAATCTTTAGGCAATTCTACGACTACATCTTCACCCATTCCAACTGGGAATTTTAAAGTATATTCTATTTCTTTTCTATTTATTTTAAGTTTACCAGCTAAAGTATTAAATTCAATATATGCTATACTTCTATCCATATATTTATTAACAATATAAGCTGTAGCTAGAGTAGCATTACTTGATAGTTCTTTCTCCCCTTCTTTTGTAAATACTTTTAAATCATAAACTCCAAAAGATTTTCTAACAACAAAAGTAGTTTCTGGATATCCATTTTCTTTTGCAATTTTAGCCATAACTTCATCTTCTGGTAAACTTACACAAGGTATAACAGATATAAGTCCATCTTTAACATTCAATACATATTGTGTCATTTTTATTCAACTCCCTTAATTCTTAATTAAATATTTCTATAATAATTATACCAAATTATATAATTAAAATCTATAAAAATTTAAAAATAAAAAGTAGATGCTATTTAAATAACACCTACCAATATAATTAAAGTGAATCGTAAACTTTTTTTATTCTATTTAAAGATTCTTCTATATATTTTTTAGGAATCCCCAAATTTAATCTTATAAAATTTTTAGAATTTTCTACAAATTCATTACCATTTTCAACTATAACTCCAACCTTAGCCAGTTCCTCTGTCCACCAATTAGCATCTTTACCAGTTTTCTCTAAATTTATCCAAGCAAGATAAGATGACTCCATTGAAAACAATTGAAAATTCTTTAATTCATTTTCAATATAGTTTTTCAAATATATATAATTTTCATAAATATATTCAACTAAATCATCTAACCACTGTTCACACTCTCTATAAACTGTAATAAGAGATATTAAACCTAATATATTTGGAGAAGTTATAGAATTTTTTTTCATACCTTTTTTCAATTTTTCCCTTATATCATCATTAGGAATTATACTATATGATGTTTTTAGTCCACCTAAATTAAATGCTTTATTAGGAGAAGTTAAAAATATTAAATTATTCAAATATTCATTTTCTAATTTAAGTGAACTATTATGATTATTAGAAAACACCATTTCTGAATGAACTTCATCAGATACCATTATAACCCCGTATTTATAACAAATCTTAGCAAGTTTTTCTATTTCATTCATTGTCCAAACTCTACCACTAGGATTATGAGGATTACATAATATATATATTTTAGGTTTATACTGTATAATCTTTTCTTCCATATCCTCAAAATCAATATAATATCTTCCATTCTCAATTTTCATAGGACTTGTTACTATATTATTCTCATTATTTAACGCTGCATTTTTAAAAGGTTCATATACAGGAGTATTAATTAATACATAATCACCTTTTTCTAAAAACACTTGATTCAAAACATGTAAAATTCCTACTGTACCATAAGATATATTTATCCATTCTTTTTTTACATTAACACCATGTCTTTTTTTTTGCCAATAAATTATAGAATCATAAAAATCAAAAGTTAAACTAGTATATCCTAAACTTCCATTTTGTATATACATAGTTAAAACTTCTATTAATTTATCTGGTAATTTAAAATCCATATCCGCTATCCATAAAGGTATAAAGTCAACAGGTGTATCCTCACATATATTTGATTTAATAAGATTATAATCCCATTTACGTCTAATATCAAATGAACGTTCAACTTTCTCATCAAAATTATTAATCTTCATCTACTTCTAATTTCCCTTGTTTTATCATTTGATTTCTATAAATTACATTAACAACCGCTATTATTATAGAACCTACAGCTATCCCTAACATATAAGCAGGTAATCCTGAAACCAAAGGCCAAGCCCATATAGCACTTTCAGGGAACCATTGCACTGAACCTAATACCACGGCTGTCATTGCTCCTATAACTGAAGAAATTACATATAAAGGTATAACAAACACAGGATTTTCCAAAGCAAACGGTATTGCTCCTTCTGATATACCCATAAAAGCCAAGAACATTGAAGTTTTACCCGCATTATAAAACTCTTTATTATATACTTTTCTACCAACTAATTTCTTATCTATTAAAGTAGATAATCCCAATCCGATAGAAGGTACAACAACCGCAATATTTCTAGCAGTTATAGGTAATATTTTTTCAGTTGTAAATCCTATAGCCACAAAACTCGCTGCTTTATTAACTGGACCACCCAAGTCAAATGCAGTGGCAGCAGATACTATTAAGGCATAGGCATATTGTCCTTGCTTTCCTGCAAGTTCAAGAGTATTTCTAATACCAACATTTATTAAACCACCAATAGGAGTAATTACAAATATCATTGCAACCATACACAATATCGCAGCAAGTAAAGGTATTAAAAATGTTGTTTTAAATGCTAGCCATTTTTCTCCCATTTTAATATTTTTATTCATCCATTTAACAGAATATCCAATAAATATAGATATTATTATAGCACCAAGAAATCCACTAGGAACAGGTGTTACTTTATCATAAGCACCATCTACAAGAGAGATTATTTGTATAGGTTTATTAGCAACATATCCACCAATAAATCCTGCAGCAAGAGCAGTTTTACCACCTATAGAATTTGCAACAAAAGCAGCAAACATAGGTATCGCAAATCCAAACAATGTAAATCCAAAACTTTCCATAAGTGAGGCAAATTTTAATAAACTTAAATCAAAACCTGTAAAATCACCTGATTGAATTGCAGAGAGTATAGATACTGATGGATCTAATTTATAAATTACATAAGGTATAACTTGAGAAAATGCTCCAATTAAACCTCCCATTATTAATATAGGAATCATATAAGAAATACCTGTCATAATATGCTTATAAAAAGCTTGCAATCCTGAAACTTCTTTTCCTCTTCTTTTAACAACTGCCATTTTTATTCCTCCTTAATTTTCTTCTAAGATTTCTTCTAATATTTCTTTTGCTTCTCTTATAGCCTCTTTTAAAGTTACCTCATATACATCAAAATCATCAAAACGTTCTATACCTTGAGGTGTTATAGCTACTGCATGAATTATTGCATCAGCTTCCTCTATATCCTTTCTAGATAATTCATTTTGAATTCCATCTGCACCTTGAGTCTCAATCTTAATATCAACTCCTAATTCTTTCGCTGCATTTTCCAATGATTCAGCAGCCATAAATGTATGTGCAATCCCCATAGGACAAGCACAAATCGCTACGACCTTTTTACTCATTTTCTTCCTCCCATTAACTATTTAATATTTTATAAATTTCATCAATATCATTTGATTCATTTAACTTATTTCTAAAATTTGTGTTCATTATTTTAACAGAAATCTCTTTTAATACTTCTATATGTTTATCTGGGTTGTTTTTAGGAACTACAATAAGAAAAACTTTATTAACTTCTTCTTCATCTTCTTCCCATATAATATATTTATTTAATTTACAATATACTATATAACTATCATCAACATTATTGGACTTAGAGTGTGGTATAGCCACTCCAAATCCAAGTACTGTATTATCTATTTTTTCCCTTTCTAAAACTTCTTTAAATAATTTTTCAGTTTTATTATCGTCCAATTCCAAATTTTTTATCATTTTAAATATAAGATCTGTTTTAGATATATTTGTATCTTCTATTAAAATATTTTTTCTTTCTACTATTTTCATAATTACCTTCCTAAATTTGATTTGAAGTAAGATATAAGTGCTTTATAATCTTTTTGCTCCTTCATTTTACTTTCAAATTCTTTTAATCTTAACATACTATTAATATCTAATATTGCTCTAATATGTTCATCCTTATCCCTTGTTGCAAGGGCTATAACTATACTAATATCACTACCAAAAAATTTAATAGGTTTTTTAAGAGTAATAAATACAAAACCCGTTTTTTTAACCATATACCCAAGTTCACCATGAGGTAATATCGTTTCATCCCCCACCAAAATATATTTACCATATTTTTCAATTTGCTTTTTAAGAATATTTTCATATCCACTTTCCGTATATCCATTATCTTCCATGGTATTAGCTATTAATTTTAATAAATTATCTATATTATCAACTTCAATATTTAAAATCGTATTTTTTTCATTAATAAATTCGTATATATGTTTTTCATTGTTATACTTAATTATATCATTATATATATAACCCTTAAATTCCTCACGCATAAGATTTAATATAGTTTCTTGATCTTTATTTTTATTTTTTTTTATAAACTCCAAAAGCCTACTTTCTAATATTTTAGAATTTCTTTTTAATCCATATTTTTCAAGCTTCAATATATCTTCACTTTTAAATATTGGATTAACTTTTATAACATCATGAGTCTTAGTATTAAAATCAATAGTTGTTACAATTAAATCTACATCTTTGATTTTACTATAATTTTCTAACTGATTGTATGGAATATTATCTAATATCTCAACATCAAAATTATTTATAAGAGCATCTTGTATAAGTTTTGAAGTAGAATAACCGAATCCACACACTATTAAAATTTTAATTTTAGAATTTTCTTTTAAATCGCCCAATCTATCTAAAGCTCTTTTTACCATTATCGTAATATAGGCTATCTCTTCATCTTCTAAACTAATATTAAATATATCTTCTACACATTCAAATACAGTCTTTGTTTTTAAATAAACATCTTCATATTCTTTTTTAACTTCTTTACTTATACTTTCTCCTAAATAAAGTTTATTATTTATTCTATATAAGCAAGGTTTTAAATGATGTATTAATTCTTTTCTTAATATATCATCTTCTCTAAGTTCCTTATTAAATTCATTAGACAAACCTTCCATTAATCTATCCACTAAATTTTCTATATTTATCCAATTTAAAAAGAAAGAATATTTATCATTAAAATTATATAAACCTAGATAAAAATCTGTTAAAACCTCAACATCAATCTCAAAAAAATCTTTATCAATAAAGTATGAGTATAATTTTTCATATTCTTGAGTATTAACCAAAAATGATTTATTTGACACATCTAACGATTCAAGATGTTTTCCCATATTATTTCTATTTTTTGATATATATATGTATAAAAGTATTATATCAAAAGTATCATCATTTATTTTTAAATTATCTAGTTTAAAAAAATCTTTTAATAATTTCTTACAATCATCTTTTTTAACGCTAAGACTATTTAATTTTTTTTCAATAAAATTAAATATATATTTATTGCTTTTAATTTCATTTATTTGATTTATTATGCACTTTCTAATATTTAATTCACTTCCACTTAATATATACCCTTTATTTGTATGACTTACTTTTATGCTGTATTCTTTAAGCAATTCATTAATATTTTTTATATCATTTCTAATTGTAGCTTTACTCAATAAATACATATCTGATATTTCATCTAATTTAAATTGATTATTAAATAATAAAATATCAAACATAATCATTTTTGATCTTTCCAAACTATTAAAGTTATATTCCTTCAAAGGTATTTCTTTAATACATTCTCTACATCTCCTTTTAGTTATAATAAGAGTAACATATGAATTTCTGATTTCTATAAGTTCTAGATTAAAATAATATACAAATAATTCATTAATACTATTTATATCATACCTCAACATTCTTTCCGTTATATTCAAATGAACAGAAAGCTCATTTAAAGTTACATCTCCTTTGTCAATTATGATATTAATTATTTCTAGTAATCTAGAGTTTAACATTTTATCTCCTCTCTACAATAAAGTATATCTTCATTGAGTCCATTTTCAAGATTTAAAACATTTCAATTTATCATGAAATCAATTTTGTTTTAAAGTACATCATATATTATTTTGAAAAAAAAATCAAGAAAAATTTTTATTTTGAAATATATTTTCAATTTATTTAAAAATTATATAAATAAATAAAATTTCAATTTATAAAAAAAAACTGACCCTAAGGTCAGTTTTATATTTATCCAAGTCTTTGTCTTGCATCACTTGCTCTTTTTAAAGCTTCACCTACATAATTAATACAAAGCATTAACACTAATATTAATAATGAAGCTGGAAGCCATACCCACCATTTGTCAGCTAACACTCCTGGATCTGTTGCATAACTTACCAATATCCCTAAAGACGGTGTTGAAGGTGGTAATCCATATCCTAAGAAGGTTAATCCTGTTTCAATTCCTATATTACCTGCAAATGATAGAGTTAAATCAACTATGATAATACTAGATATATTAGGAAGTAACTCTCTAAAGATTATAACAAGATCACTAGTTCCCATCGTTTTAGATGCACTTATATAATCTCTTCTAACTTCAGATAATACTTTACCACGTATAAGTCTTGTAGTTCCTATCCAATAAAATATTGACATCATCATTATAAATGTAAATACATTATATTTAGGTACTATAGTTGCAAAAACTATTATCAATAAAGTAGTTGGCAATATACTTATAAAATCTATAATTCTCATTGCTATATTTTCAACTATTCCACCATAATAAGAAATTACAACTCCTATTGCAATACCTATAAATTCTGTAATTATAGTAACACATACACCTATCAATATTGAATTTCTTGCACCTATTATCAATTGTCCTAATATACTACGTCCTCCATAATCTGCTCCAAGCCAATAACCTTCCATAGGTGCAGCATATTTATCTAACAATTTAACTTTCATAACTTCATTAACATCTAAAACAAAAGATGCTGAAATAAATATTATAACTATAAGAGATACTAATAAAGTTAGAGAAAACAAGGCTAACTTATCTTTCAAAAATTCTCTTTTAATTATTTCAAATGTTGAAGGAACAAAACTTTGTTCTTCAATATTATTATCTTTTTCTAATTCAATTTCATTTTTAGTTTCCATTTTCTCCTCCTTTACTCTATTCTAATTCTTGGATCTACTATCATCAATATAATATCTGATAATAATGAACCAAGTAATGTTAAAAATCCAAATATTAATAATAAAGTCGTTATCATAGAATAATCTCTTGATGATATAGACTGTATAGATAATTGTCCCATACCAGGATAGTTAAATATAGTTTCTATGAATATAGATCCTCCAAATAATCCTGTTATAACATATCCTAAAAATGTTGCTATAGGTAATACTGAGTTTCTAAATATATGTTTTGAATAAACAACCGATTCTGGTACACCTTTAGATCTTGCAGTTTTAACATAATCTAAAGATTTAGCATCTATTATTTCATTTCTTAAATATCTTATAGTTCCTGTAGTTCCTAATAAAGCATAAGTAATTGCAGGAAGTAATAAGTGATAAATTTTATTTATTGCATAACTTAAAGTTCCTGGAATATAACCTATATCAACCGATCCCCCTGTAGGAAATACCCTTAATTTATACCCAAATAAATATACCATTAATAAAGATAAAATAAATGTAGGTATAGCAAAACTTATAAAGTTATATATAGTAACTATTTTATCTAATCTTGAACCATTATATCTACCACTTAATATACCTATAGGTAAAGCTATAGAATACATTAAAACAACTGAGAATAATGATAAGAAAAATGTATTATATATTCTTTCACCTATTATTTGAGTCACAGGTAATTTAAATGTATAACTAATCCCAAAATCTCCTTGTAATAACTTTTTAACCCAATTTAAATATTGTACAAATAAAGGGTCATTTAATCCTGCTTGTTCTCTCAATCTTTCAACAGCTTCAGGTGGTGTTGAAGGACTTATTAAACCACTAAAAGGATCTCCTGGCATAAGTCTAGCTACCATAAATACTATTAAACTTAATATTATTAACTGAGGTATCATTAATAATGTTCTTCTTAATACAGTTTTCCACATTTTTATTTACCTCCCTTATCAAGTGCTACAAAATGTTCTTTTTTCGCATCTATCTTAATCAAGTCAAAAACTCTACCATTTTCATCAAAATAGTCTCTTAAAGATTCATTATACTCTATTTCAACTTTTCTTCTAAAAATACGTTTTTCTTCTCTAACTGATGGATCTACATCAGGTATTGCAGCTATTAATCTCTTAGTGTATATATGTACCCCATTTTTATATATATCTTCTTTTGACCCTGTTTCAACAAATCTTCCTTTATACATTATAGAAATATGATCACACATATGCTTAACTACTCCCAAGTCATGTGATATGAAAATATAGCTTAATCCTAATTGTTTTTGTATTTTTTTCATATAATTTAAAACTTGTGCTTGAACAGATAAATCTAATGCAGAAACTGGCTCATCTGCTATTATTAATTTAGGATTTGTTGCTACTGCTCTTGCAACCCCTAATCTTTGTCTTTGACCACCACTAAACTCATGTGGATATTTAACTATGTTATCTTCTGTCATTCCTACTATTTCTAATAATTCACAAACTCTTCTTCTTTCTTCTTCCGGAGTAAAGTTTTCAAAGTTTTTTAAAGGTTCTGATAACAAATCTAAAACTCTTTTTTTAGGATTTAAAGATGACATTGAATCTTGGAAAATCATTTGTATATTTTTTCTATATAAAGATTTTCTAGGTATTTTATTTAAATTTATATTTTCACCTTCAAATATAACATTACCTGAAGTAACTTTTTCAAGACCAATAATAGATCTTCCTATAGTTGATTTTCCACTTCCTGATTCTCCAACTAAACCATAAGTTTTACCTTTTTCTAAAGTCATGCTAATTCCATCTACAGCTCTAACATAATCTTTTATAGTATTAAAGAATCCACCTCTTATAGGATAATGTACTTTAAGGTCTTTAATTATCATTAATTCTTCATTCACCTTTTTACTCACCTACCTTTGAAAAATAAAAGTTTTTATAGCAACTACATCTTACAAAATGTCCATCTTCAACTTCGTGTAAACTTGGATGATCTTCATGTTCAGATTCAGCTATCCAAGGAATTCTTTCTCTAAATCTACATCCTTGTCTTGGTAAATTTTTAAGAGAAGGAACTGTTCCATGTATAACATATAAATCTTCATCATCATTATCTTTGTCCATTTGTGGTATAGAGCTTAAAAGTGATCTTGTATAAGGATGTTTAGGATTATTAAATAAATCTTCAACTTTTGCAATTTCAACTACTTCTCCTGCATACATAACAGCAACTCTATCAGCCATTTCTGCAACTACTCCTAAATCATGTGTAATAAGTATAATACCTGCACCTATTTCATTTTGTAACTCACGTAATAAATCTAATATTTGTGCTTGTATCGTAACATCTAAAGCCGTAGTTGGTTCATCTGCTATCAATATATCTGGTCTACAAGAAAGTGCTATTGCTATTATAACTCTTTGACGCATACCTCCTGATAGCTCATGAGGAAATTGTCTCATTACTCTTTCTGGATTATCTATACCTACTTTTGCTATTAGTTCTTTTACTCTTTCTTGCCTTTGTTCTAAATTTAAATCTGTATGGTATTTCATACCCTCTTCTATTTGTTCCCCTATTCTCATTAACGGATTTAATGAAGAAAGCGGATCTTGGAATATCATCCCTATTTTATTACCTCTTACTTGATTAAATTGTTGTTCATCAAAGTCAACTAGATTATTTCCTTCAAATAATATTTCTCCCTTTATATCAGTGAATAAAGGATTATGTAATCCCATTATAGCTGTTGCTAATGTAGATTTACCACAACCAGATTCACCAACTATAGCAAGAACTTCATTTTTATTTAAAGTTAAACTTACATTGTCAACTGCACTATAGTATTTATCTTTTATACGAAAACTTGTTGTCAAATTCTTTATTTCAAGTAATGTATCATTGCTCATAAATTACTCCTTTCAATAAAATATTCTTAGACTTATATTTTACTACATTTATTATTTTTTTGCTAGTACCAATTATCATATATTATATATATGATACTCATAAATATTATATATGATTATTCAAAATATATCAATACTATAGTATATAAAATAAAATATGCACTTCTATAAAAAGCGCATATTAATAATTATTTTATTTTT
>NZ_CDRRBS010000033.1:0-10201 GCF_977040545.1 Pseudostreptobacillus sp.
CGTGGGATGAGACTTTATGGAAATCAAGATATATTGATATCTGATTCAAGTAAGTATGAATCTGAATTACTTAAAGAATATGTAGTTGTAGATCCAATCAAAAGACGTCAAATGGTTATTGATAGTGTGAAAAATAATTGTGAAAATGATGGAGATAAAGCCATAATTAATGATTATTTATTAGATGAGGTATATAATTTAGTTGAATATCCTTTTGCTATTAAAGGAGAATTTAATAAAGATTATTTAAAATTACCTGAAGATATAATAACAATAACAATGGAAACGCATCAAAGATATTTCCCAGTTAAAGATTCTAATGGTAATTTAGTTAATAAATTTATACTTATTAGAAATGCACCTGAATTTTCAGAACTTGTTAAAAAGGGTAATGAAAAAGTTATAGAACCTAGATTATCAGATGCTAAATTCTTTTTTGATGAAGATTTAAAAATTAAGTTAGATGATATGGTTGAAAAATTAAAACAAGTTACATTCCAAAAGGATATGGGAACTATATTTGATAAAATAGAAAGAAGTACAAAAATTGCTAAGTATTTAATAGATGATTTATCACTTTCTAATGAAGAAGATATTTTAAGAACAATATATTTAGCTAAAGCAGACCTTGTATCTAATGTTATAAGTGAAAAAGAATTTACAAAACTTCAAGGATTTATGGGATCTGTTTATGCAAAACATGAAGGTGAAAAGGAAAATGTATCTAAAGGTATATTTGAACATTATTTACCTAGATATCAAGGAGATATGTTACCAGAAACAATGGAAGGTGCTATAGCTTCTATATCAGATAAACTTGATACTGTTATTGGGTGTTTTGCAGTAGGACTAATACCTACAAGTTCTAAAGATCCTTATGCTCTAAGACGTGCAACTCAAGGTATAGTTTTAACGGCTATAAATTCAGGGTTAAATTTTGACTATATTAAATTGATAAATAAGGCTTATGAAATATTTAGTAGTGATAAAAAAGTGTTGAATGAAAATACGGTTAAAAATGTAGTTGATTTCTTTAAATTAAGACTTGAAGCTCAACTTCAAACTAGATTTTCTAAAAACTTAATTTCTTATCAAATAAATAAAGAAAGTAAGATTATAAATCTTGTTTCTAAAATTGAATATTTAGAAAAATTATCTAAAACTGATGATTTTGAAATATTGATAAATTTAATTAAACGGCTTAAAAATATTTCTAAAAATATTGATAAAGAAGTTAATGTTAGTTTATTTAATAAAAAAGAAGAGAAAAATTTATATGAAATTACGTCTAAATTAAAAGGGAATATAGAAGATATTAATATATTATTA
Source organism: Pseudostreptobacillus sp. (assembly GCF_977040545.1). Lineage (NCBI taxonomy): Bacteria > Fusobacteriati > Fusobacteriota > Fusobacteriia > Fusobacteriales > Leptotrichiaceae > Pseudostreptobacillus > Pseudostreptobacillus sp. The sequence continues at coordinate 1,330 of NZ_CDRRBS010000033.1, forward strand.
GAACATAAGGATATAATAAATAATTTCTTTGAAAATGTAATAATAAATGATAGTGATGAAAATATTAGAAATAATAGATTAGCTTTAGTTGATAAAATAGTTAATAAACTTGATGAAGTAATAGAAGTTAAATAACTAAGATTAATCAAATAATAAATAAATATAAAAAATTGAAATTTGGGTTAAAATATATGATAGGAGGAGTAATGAAAAAATTGATATATATATCTTTATTGTTTGGAGTAGTTACTACTCCTATTGATATAAATAGAAAAGTAAATATATATGAAGATGCTGAAATAATTGATAAATATGGTTCACATTTAGAAAGTATAGATAAAAGAGATTATAAACCGATTTTAAGTGGGAATACAATATTATCAGAAGCGACTAGTTTTGATAATAGTGTTATAAATTCAAATGATATTAATATTAGACATTTATTTTCACCTATAAATGTTCTTGAAAATTTTGAGTATAATATAAAAGATTCTAATAGTTTATTAAATAGAAAATTAAGCATAGATTTATCTGGAAAAATAAAAGAAAATATATTAAATCTTGCTCAAAATAGTACAAATTATATAAATAATATATTTGTAGAAAAAAATGACAATTTAGATAAATTTATAAAATTTAAAAATGAGATAATAGAATATTCTGAAAAAAAAATAGATATATTTGGAAAAGATATAGATGGAGAATATATTAATTCTGATACTTCTAAAGTTTATAACAGTATTATTGAGATAGAGCTTGATTAGGGAGGAATTGTGGAAAATAGATTTGTAGATTTAGGAGAAATGATTGAAGATTTTGAATCAAATCAAGAAATAAATAATTTAAGGCCAAAAGATTTTGGAACATATATAGGTCAGGAAGATTTGAAAGAAACTTTGGAAGTTTCTATTAAAGCGTCAAAGATTAGAAATGAAGCATTAGATCATATATTACTATTTGGACCTCCAGGTCTTGGGAAGACTACAATGGCTACAGTAATAGCAAATGAAATGGGGACGAATATAAAAATAACTTCAGGACCTGTACTTGAAAAAGCTGGAGATTTAGTGTCTATACTTACAACACTTGAAGATGGAGATATATTATTTATAGATGAAATCCATAGATTAAGTACAAATATAGAAGAAATATTATATTCAGCTATGGAAGATTTTAAAGTTGATATTATGATAGGTAAAGGTCATGGTGCAACTAGTTATAGAGTAGAACTTAAAAGATTTACTTTAATTGGGGCAACAACTATGGCAGGGAAATTATCTAAGCCTTTTAAAGATAGATTTGGTATACAATATAGAATGGTTTTTTATAATACAGAAGAGCTTATGAAAATAATAGAAAGATCTGCTAATATATTAGGTGTTAATTGTACTAAAACTGCATTAAGAGATATAGCTCTTAGAAGTAGAGGAACTCCTAGACTTGCAAATAGAATTCTTAAAAGAGCAAGAGATTATGCTATTGTAAATGGAGATGGGACAATAAATGATACAATAATGGCAGAAGTTATAAGAATACTAAAAATAGATGAAAGAGGATTAGATGATATGGACAGAAATCTTCTACGTGCTATAATTATAAATTACTCAGGAGGACCCGTAGGTATAGAAACTCTTTCAACTAATTTAAGTGAAGATAGAAAAACAATAGAAGAAGTTTATGAACCATATCTTATACAGTTAGGATTGATAAAAATAGGTATGCGTGGTCGTGAGGCAACGGATATAGCATATAAACATATGAGACTTGAAAAATATAAGAAGTGAGGTATTATGCTTACAACTATAGCAGATAATGTTAATGGTGAAATTATTGAAATATTTGATAAAACAGAAATAAATCATATTAAAAATGTATATAGACTAAAAGTTGGGGATAAGATAAGAGTTATAGACTATAATTTTGAATATATATCAGAAATTTTAAGTATATCAAAAAATTTAGTAGAATTAAAAATTTTAGAAAAAAATGAAGATAATTATAGTTTAGATATTAATTTAGATTTAGCTATAGGTATTCTTAAAAATGAGAAAATGAAGTTACTTATACAAAAATTAACTGAAGTAGGTGTAAATAAAATAATTCCATTTAATTCAGAAAGAGTTGTTGTTAAAATAGATGATAAGAAAGATAAATGGGACACAATAATTAAAGAGAGTATGAAGCAATGTAGAGCAGTAAAAAAAACTGATATATCAGAAATAATAGAATTAAAAAATATTAAATTTAATGAATATGATAAAATAATTTATGCTTATGAGAGCAGTGATAGTAGTTTTAAAATTAAGGATATAGTTAATAATTCAGATAAAAAAATTTTATGTATAGTAGGACCTGAAGGTGGTTTTAGTTTAGAGGAAGTTAATTTTTTGAAAAATTGTGGTGCAATAGAAGTTAGTTTAGGTAAAAGAATATTGAGAGCAGAAACGGCAGCTATTGTACTTAGTGGAATGATAATAAATTTAATTTAAGGAGAATTATGGAAAATATAGTAAAAGATATAATTGATGTAATAGAAGATAAAAAAGGATTAGATATTAGAGTATATGATTTAAAAGGAAAATCTCCTTTCTTTGATTATTCAATAATATGTACAGGTTCATCAACTAGAAATGTTGATGCAATAGTTCAAGATTTAAAAAAGAATATGGAAATTGTAAGAAATATAGAAGGACAAGAAGAGTCTAATTGGGTATTAATAGATGGAGGGGATGTTATAGTAAATGTATTTACTAAAGAATCTAGAGAATATTATGAAATAGATAAATTTTATGAAAGTATATAGATATGAGAATATTAGATAAAGAAGACAATAATAAAAGAGTAAATTTATTTATTATCTTTCTTTCTTTCATCTTTTTTCTATTGATAGCAAGACTTTATTTTCTTCAAATAGTAAAAGGTGAAGAATATGATAATAAAGCATCAAGAAATGGATTACGTAGTAATATTATAAAACCTGTAAGAGGTAGAATATATGATAAAAATGGCGTTTTACTTGCAACAAATACAACAGGATATTATTTAGTTCATAAAAATAGTCAAAATATTTCTGAAGAAGAAGTAAAATTATTAAAATCTATGTATAATAAAAATGAATTTGAAATTAATAATATTTTATCAAAAAGTTCAGAAAAAACTAGAAAAAAATTGATGGAACTATATAATGATATATTAGAGATGATAAAAATATCAGGTCAAGAATACGATGATGTAGTAGATATATTTTATAGAGTATTGCCTGAAGGTTTTGAGAAATCTATAATAATAGAAGAAGATTTAAATCCTCAAATTGCCTTTGTTAATGTAGAGAAGATAACTAATAGTAGAATAGATATAGTAGAGTATAATAAAAGGTATTATCCAAATAATGAACTTGCATCTCATATTATAGGAAATGTTAAATTAATAAATCAAAAAGAATATGATAATTTAAAAGAAAAAGGGTATGAGAAAAATGATTTAATAGGTAAAGATGGTATAGAAAAATATTATGATATGGTTATGAAAGGTAAGTCTGGTAATCAATATGTTGAAGTTGATGCAAGAGGCAATGTATTAAATTTATTAGATGAAGAAAAACCAACACCAGGAAAAAATATATATTTATCTATTGATTATGAATTACAAAAATATATGACTGAAAAATTTAAGGGTGAATTTGGAACATTTATAGCTGTTGATATAAAGACTGGTAAAATATTAACATATATAAGTTATCCTGAAATAGATCTTAATTTACTTAGTTCAAGAATAAGTAAATCTAAATGGGAAGAATTAGTAAATTCTAAAAGAAAGCCTTTATTAAATAGGGGAATAGCAGGATTATTTCCTCCGGGGTCTACCGCTAAAGTTGCTAGTGGTGCAGCTATACTTGAATCAGGAATTTCACCTGAATCTACTATAAACTCTACTGGAGAATTTACTTATGGTAAAGTAACTTTTAGAGATGCTCATAGAGGAGGATATGGAATAACAAATTTCTATAAAGCTATTGCCGATTCAGTAAATACATATTTTTATACTAATATTTTAAATGTAGGATTAAATAATTTTTTAGATATAGCCAAAAGATTTGGTATAGGTGAATTGACAGAAATAGATATACCAGGAGAATTATCAGGAGTTCTACCTACACCTGAATGGAAAAAAACAAAATTCGCAGATCCAAGAAGTCAAAAATGGTTGACTGGAGATTTGATTAATATGTCTATAGGTCAAGGATATATGTTAATGACTCCGATACAAGTTGTTATGATGTATCAAGCTATAGCTAATAACGGAGATATGTTAAAACCTTCTTTTGTAGAATATTTTGAAAGTCAAGATGGAATTAGAGAATATAAAGAAACAGAAAAGTTAAGAAATTTAGGAATAAAGCAATCAACAATAAATGCTATAAAAAAAGGATTAAGACAAACAATTACAAATGGTACAGCAAAAAATTTATTAAAGTTAAATGTGCAAGTTTCTGCAAAAACTGGGACAGCACAAAATTCTAAAGTATTAGACCATTCTTGGATGGCAGGTTATTTCCCTAGTGAAAATCCTCAAATTGCCTTTGTTGCACTTGTTGAAAATGGGGGATATGGTTCAGTTGAGGCAGGTAATAGAGTCTATGACTTTATACAAAAATATTATTCTAAAAGTGAAGATAAGGAAGTATTAAATGAAAAATAAATTAGAAGAATATTTGAAAATTTCAGATATAGTATTGAATGAAAAACAAATAGAAAATTTGATTAAGTATTTGGATTTACTTATAGAGACTAATAAGGTAATGAATTTGACTGCAATAAGAGAAGAAGAATCTATACTTGAAAAGCATTTTATAGATTCATTATTACTCACTAAAATAATAAGAGAAGATGAAAAAAATATAATAGATATAGGAACAGGTGCTGGGTTTCCTGGACTTGTTCTTAGTATAGTATATCCAGATAAAAATTTTTTGTTAGTAGATTCAGTTAAAAAAAAGATTTCTTTTATAAATACTGTTATAGAAAAAATAGGATTAAAAAATGTTAAAACAAGTACAGAAAGAGCTGAAGAATTGATAAAAGATAATAGAGAGAAATTTGATGTTGCACTTTGTAGAGGAGTTGCTAATTTAAGAATAATACTTGAATATTTAATACCATTTTTAAAGGTGCATGGAAGATTTCTTCCTCAAAAATTAAATGTTAATGAATTAGAAGAATCAAAAAATGCTTTAAAAACTTTAAATTCAGAAATTATAAATATATATAATTTTAGACTTCCAATATCTAGAGATGAAAGAATAATTTTAGAAATAGTAAAGAAGAGTAAAACAAATAAAATATATCCAAGAGCAGTGGGTATACCTGGTAAAAAACCATTATAGAAAGGAGAAAATCTATGTTAAATAAAACTATAAAAAGAACAGGAAAAATTTTAATCTCTCTTTTTGCAATAGTTACATGTTTTAAAGTATATATTAATTCAAATATATTTAAATCACATATACATTTTATAATCAATGATGTAGCTAGAATTAATGTAGATTTTTCCGATTTACACTTAACTGGATTAACTAAATTTGAAATAAAAGATCTTGTTGTTAAAACACAAGATAAAAAAGAGGTTATAAAAGCTAAAAATGCAACTATTATTTTTAATTTATTTACTCCAAGTAGAATAAGATATGTGTATTTAGATGATGGTTATATTTTGATAGAAAGAAACGGGGGAGATATTAATTTAAATAATATACTTTTAAATGGAGAAAGAGTATATAAGAAAAGTAGTAATATAGGAAAATTAGAATATAAGAATATAAATTTAGATTTTATTGATAATTCATATAATGATAAGATAGAGAAAAAATTCAATAATGTTTCAGGTGTTTTGCATACTGGTATACAATATAATCTTGATTTAAGAACTATTGGAGAATCTATAGGAGCAAATAGTGGTGAAAAAGAAAAAATAAATATAGGTATATTATTTGATAGAATAAATATGAAAAAAAATATATTTGATATGTTTTCTTTAAAATCAAGAAAAAAATTAGATGAAAATAAGTTGACTGTAAATTTTGATTTTGAGAATTTTGATATAAATAAAAAATTATCTCAATATATTCCTATATATGATATGATAAATTTTAGAAATGGAAAATTAAACGGAGATATTGCACTTGAATTTTCTGATTATGGTTTATCAACTTATGGAGATTTGAAAATATCAAATGCTTCAGTTTTTTATAAAGATTATGATGATATTGTAAAAAACGTTAATGGAAATGTTGAGATAATTAATAATAATATAGATCTTAAAGCTAAAACTAATAATATAGATGGAGGTAGTTTGGAACTTGGCCTTAAATTTAGCCCCAAAAATTCAGAATTATCTATTGACACTAGTTTTAGTGATGTTTATTATAAAACACTTAATAAGTATAATCTAGTTAAAAAATTTAATCTTAAAGCAAATTCAGATTTGATTAAAGGTAATATATTAGCAGAGCTTTTAATTAAAAATGGAGATGTTGATTTAATTGATTTTAAAGGAAATATAAAAACAAATAAAATAGAAACATTTGGTGTAGATTTTAAAAATCTTGATGTAAATCTTGGACTGAAACAAAATAATTTGATAAGTATAAATACTAAGAAAAATGCAAATATAGAAAAGAATATATTTGGTAATAAGTTAAATCTATCTACATCATTAAATATGGAATATGATATAAAAAAACATGACGGTAAGGGTAATTTAAAATTTAAAAATTTATCTAAGGTTATAAATTTATCAGATATTAACGGAGAATTTACTATAAAAGATAATAAAAAAGTTAATGCTAAGTTAATAAGCTCACAACTTAATTCTAATATAAATTTTGATGTTGAAGATAAAAGCATAACTTTAAATCTTAATTTCAATAATATAGGAATTAATTTAAATTCTTCAAGATATAATATTAAAAATCTTTATATAAAAGATGCTATTTGGAAATATAGTTTATCTAAATTTACTAAAGGTAATATTAGTGCTGATATATTAGGAATAGGAAGTAAATATTTTAATAATATAGGCTTAAATTTAGATGTATTAAATGGAGGATATAAAATAAAATCAAATATTTATACGAGTAGTGGTAATATTTATCTTGATGGAATTACATATAATGATTTAAGTAATAGGTATAATTTAACTTTAACTAAATTTAATTTATTGAATTATGCTAAGAATATAGGGATAAAAAATTTAGAAAACTTAAAGAGTGAATATATAAACATTAATGGTGATGTATATGCTAAATATGTTAATGGTAATATAATATTAGATTTAACTACAAATTCAAAAATTCCTGTTATATACAACAATCAAGTATATAATATAAATCCTAATATTTCTAAATTAGTTTACTCAACTAGAGATAAAAAAATAATAAATGGTAATATATATTTAAATGCAGATGATCTATATTCTAAATATTTTGATAATGTAAGAGCTAATATAGATATAAATGATAAAGGGTATAATATTAATGCAAATATGTTAGTAGATGATAGTCATGTCTATGTATCAGGTGTTACAACAAAAGATATGACTCATAAATATAGAATTCATTCAGAATCAATTGATATATTTAATTTAATAAAAAAATATGGTCTTTTAGATAAAGTAAGTTCAGAGTTACTAAATGATTTAAGTGGAGAAAAAAGATTACTTGATGTTGGTATTAGTGCAACTAATAACAATGGAATATTTAATATAAATATAGATAAAATAGAAAATCAAGCTTTGTTATATAAAGGTAATTTAATAAATTTAAATGCAAGTGTAAAAGATTTAGTTTATAATATGAATTCTAAATCTTTAAGTTCAGGATTGATAAATATAGATTCGGATATGCCTAATGGAAAATATTATGATAAGTTAAATGCCTCTATTAATATAGATGATATTGGATATAATATAGTATCTAAAATTTATACAAATGGTGGAGTAGTTAATTTAGAAGGAACTACTAATAAAAGTTTGGAACATAGATATAAATTAGAAGGACAAAGTATTAATGTAGTTTCTTTCTTGAAAAATATAGATATGCTTAATGAAACAGATATAAAAGATAAAAATTTAATATATGATTTTAAAGTAGGATTAAGAGGTAAAGGTACTAATATAGCTGCAAATTTTGAGGCAAGTAGTGAATATGGGCAATATTCTAATATTGAGTATGAAAAAATGTATATAAAAGGAGAAACTAAAAATATATTAAATTCTAAGATTGATTTAAGTGTAAATTTTGATGAATTATGGTATAATTATCAAAGATTAACTGATGTAAAAACAAATTTAGAAGTTGATAGAAATGAAATAAATGTATTAAACTTTAGTAATGATAAATTAAGCGCTAAGGGTAGATATAATTTAAAAGATAAGTATGCTAATTTAGATCTTAAATTAAAAGGATATAATTTGTATACTACAAATTCTATGGATACTAATATATATATTACAAATTTAGCTATAAATTTAGAAGGAGAACTAAATAATCTAAAAGGTAATTTAAAAATAGAAGATTCTCCAATATTTATAGGTAAAAATCAAGTTGGAATTTTAAAATTAGAAAGTAATATAAATAAAAGTATATTAAATATAGATAATCTTAAAGTTAGAGATTATTTAATTAATGGAACATATAATTTATCTAATAATATGTTTGATTTAAATTTGAATGCTAAAGAAAAAAATATAAATGAAATAATAGGAAATAAAAATATAGGACTTAATGTAGAAACAGATTTAAAATTAAATGGTAATATACATGATATTAATTTAGAAGGTAGTGTTAAATTAAATGATTTAAGCTATAATAATATTA
>NZ_CDRRBS010000034.1:0-10171 GCF_977040545.1 Pseudostreptobacillus sp.
AAGTTGTTTGCTAGTGTTAATGATAATATTTATTCTTTAGAAGAGGTTGAAAGAATTTCAAAGGTTTCTAATAACTTTGATGATGTGGTTGAAGTTAAAGTTAAGAAAAATATATTCCTCCTATATCTCATCCTTGAAAAAGAGAATCATTTATTAAGTATCTTGAAAAGAGCAAGAAACTTGAAACATATATTGATTACGTTTAATTTAAAAGTCCCTAAATTATTAAATTTTACTTTTAAATTTTAGGGACTCTTAATTTACTTTTTTTGAAACATTTTCGTTTTTAATTGACAGAATATTTAAAATTCTTTATCTTCTAAATATTTCAATTCATAATCAGTTAAATATTTTTTGAATTTATTATAATCATTTCTTATTTTAGTAGCCGATACATTAACCTTCATTCTTTCTTTATCTATTAAGTGAACATCTAATTCTTGAGAAAATACTTCCCTGTCTGTAAAATATTTCAAATAATTTTCTTTATCCTGTATTTCATTTGTAAATATAGAATTAATATATACATTATTTACTTTAAGCATAGATGTAACTCTATCTGCCCATTCTTTCCAACCATTTGGATAATAATTTATTCCTTCTTCTCTTAAGGTCAATATTTCTATTCTAGGTTCATTTTTAAATTCGTTAAAAATAAAATTAAATCTATCATTTTCAGAAATATATTTAGGTAAAGTTGATTTTTTAATCAATTCATTATCTCTATTCTTTTCAAAACAAATGACAACATAAAGTTTATCAACTAATTCAAGAGCTTGATTTATAAAATTCATATGTCCTTTATGAAAAGGTATAAATTTACCAAATATTATACCTGATTTAAATTTAGAATCTAATTTTTTATTAATAATATTAATTGTATTTATAAATAAATCATAATCCAAACACATCCCATTTAATACTGAAATTAAACTTTTAGAATTATAGTAACCTATTTTAAGTATATCTCCTAACATTTGACGTCTTAATTTAGAATCTTCACTACCCATCAATCTATTTTCTATAATATCAGATACAGTATAAGTATATGTTCTAGTATTTTTTTTATCTTTATTATTTAAATATTCTAAAAAAATATTATATATTATATTTTTATCTATATTTTCAACACCAATATTACCATCTTTATCTGCCTTCGTTCTTGATACATGTATATTCACTATATTTTTATTAATTCTTCTATTTATCTTTTCCCTTATTTTTTTACCAGTAAAATCAGGATCAGTAAATATTACAATATTATTATTTTTAGCAAGAGCTTCTATTTGATTAAGTTTCTTATCACTTAAACCTACACTTCCATGGACAGGTATTATAGTTGCATCTATAACTTGTGAAAGATTAGTAACATCATCTTTACCTTCAACTATAATAATATCATCTATCTTTAATTTATTTTCCATATTATTTCTCTAAATCATATGATTTTAAAATTTCAATTAAATAATCCCAAGTTTCTTTTACACTATCTAGACCCATTCTTTCATCAGGTGTATGAGCACCAAATATATCTGGTCCAAATGAAATAACATCTAAATCGTGCATTTTACTAACAAATAAACCACATTCAAGACCTGCATGTATAGCTTTAATTTCTATTTCTTTACCATATTTATCTTTATACACTTTTTCACTTAATTTTCTTAAACTAGAATCTTCTCTATATTCCCAAGGATAAAATGAAGGAACTTTTTCTCCGTAAGTTTCATATTTTTCACCTAATTTAATTAAATAATCTTGAAGTTCATCTAATTCTTTAATTTTTGAACTTCTTAATAAAGAATTTATTCTAAATACTTTTTCATTTCCTTCAATTTCTGTTTTAAGAACACCAAAATTAAGAGAAGTTTGAACTAATCCTTTAATTTCTTTACTCATAGTTCTTACTCCATGAGGAAACTCATTATATAAAGCTATTAACTTTTTAGTATCTCTTGTAGAAATTTTTCTTAAATCTTTTCTTTCAACTTCGATTAACAAATATTTAAGATCTGGTTCATTTTTAAATTCATCTTTTTTTAAAGACATGTATAATTCTAACACTTCATTTATATCTTTTAAATCAACTTTTGTAGCTATAATAGCATGAGCTTCTCTAGGAATAGCATTATCTTTATTTCCACCATCAATTTCTATTAATTCAAAATCATATTTTATATTTAAATGTTTTAATGCTTCTGATAATATTTTAATAGAGTTTCCTAAATTTAAATGAATTTCTGCTCCAGAATGACCTCCTTGAAGACCTAAAATTTCAATTAAATAAACTTTATCTTCTTTATCTAAATTTAAAGTTTCAACTTTACTTCTTAACTTAATTGTTGCTCCACCTGCACTACTAACATATATTTTCCCAACTTCTTCAGTATCTAAATTTATCATTTTTTTACCTTCAAGTAAACTCATATCTAAATTTTGAGCACCTGTCATAGAAACTTCTTCATCAGTTGTTATAAGGATTTCAAGTTTTGGATGTTTTATATCATCTGAATCAAGTATAGCAAGTCCATAAGCAATGGCTATACCATTATCTGCTCCTAGTGTAGTCCCTTTTGCTTTTAAATAACCATCTTCAATTTTTAATTTAATACCTTCTTTTTCAAAATCAAAATCTACATCCTTATTTTTTTCCCAAACCATATCCATATGTCCCTGAAGTATTAAAGGAGCATATTTTTCATAACCTTTTGTAGCTTCTTTTTTTATTATTACATTATTAACAGAATCTTGATAAACTTCTAAATTTCTATCTTTCGCAAATTTAACTAACCAATCACTTATTTGTTTTTCCTTACCAGAACCTCTAGGAATTTTTGATATTTCTTCAAAAAAACCTAAAACCTTTTCTGGGTATATTCCTTTTGTAACTAAATTCATACATTTCACTCCCTATATTATACTATCTAATAATTCTTCTAAATATCTTCTTTCTTCTTGATTTAAATCTATATTATTTTTTAATTTTTTCAAAATAGGATCATCATTACCTACAATACTTCTCTCAAGAATTTTAATTATTAATTTTTTATAAAACTCCATTAATACTCCTATAAAAATATTTTTTTATATTTATCTTTCAATTTTAAAACTCTATCAGTTTTAAATTTACCCATACCCTTTATACTATATATATCATCATAATTAGCATTAAATATATCGTTTAAAGTTTTAAACTTTTCAACTATATTTTCTACATCTTTTTTAGTTAATTTATTTACTTCACTTAATATTCTATAACCTTTAGGTGATATATTTTCATCTATCATTCTTTGTTTTAAATCATATCCTAATATTTTTGCCATTTTAGCATCATCTCTTATTTCATCTTTTTCAAGTTCCATTAAAACATTAAAAACATGTTCCACATTTTTTATATCATTTGCCACATAGTCTTTAACAAAATTATTAAATGCAGTTTTTTGATTAGCCATTATTTCATAATGTTGTAGTTCTAAAAGTCTACCTTCATTCCCTAATTCCATTATGTATTGTTTAATTTCTTTATCCATAGTAAACATTAAATAAAAATATCTAAGCCCATCTAAAACTTCTTCTAATATTACAGTATTTTCTATTTCTGATTCAAATAAATCATCTAAATATTTATTAACAGAAATAGCATACTTTTCAAGAGACATGATAGCTTGTGATGACTTAATCAAAAGATCTCCTATAAGGTCTAATGTATATTTAAACTTACCTTTAAAAACTGTGACCCTTTTTCTTCTTTCAGATATTGTAATAACTAATTTATTAGTTATTTGTGCCATTCTATGTGCCGTTCTGTGTCTCGTCCCACTTTCATCTGTAAATACTTCTTTATTTGGTTGTAATTGAATATTTGCACCGTATATAGTTTTAAGATCTTCTGATATTAATACAGCACCATCCATCTTAGCTAGTTCATATACTTTTTGAGGAGAAAAATTTGTATGTAAATCAAATCCAGCATCTACAAATTTTTCTATATCTTCTAATGAACTAAATACTAAAAGTCCACCAAGTGAAGCTTCTTGTATTCTTTCTATTGCCATTCTTAAAGGTTGACCTGGTGCAATTAACTTAAATATACTTTCCTTAATTTTATCACTTTCTTTTTTAGGCATTATCTCACAACCTTTCTGATAATTCATTTATATTATTAATATAGTTTAATTTTAACTTAGTTTCAAAATTTTCAAGTTCTAAACTATGAGCCTTAGGTAAATATACACCTGAAAACCCTAATTTTTCTAACTCTTTAATTCTTTTCTTTATAAACGAAACTTTTCTTAACTCTCCTCTTAAACCAATTTCACCAATCGCAGCTATCTTTTGACTAATATATATTCCTTTAACAGTAGATAACAAAGATAAAACTATAGCTAAATCTGCAGCTGTATCATCTATCTCTAACCCACCAGGTATATTTATATATACATCATCTGATAAAAGATCCATATCAAATAATTTAGACATTACCGCTATTAATATTTCTATCCTATTTTTATCATACCCATTAACTATTCTTTTAGGTATTCCGAATTTTATATGATTAGATAATGTCTGTATTTCAAATAACATAACACGACTTCCTTCAATAGAACTAGTTATTATGCTTCCCACATTTTTTTCTTCTCTTTCAGATATAAAGAATTCAGATGTATTTTTAATCTCATTTATGCCATCTTCACGCATTTCAAAAATTGAAATTTCATTAGTTGAACCATATCTATTTTTAGTACTTCTTACTATTCTATAAAAATTATTTTCATCACCTTCAAATGATAAAACAGCATCTACCATATGTTCTAATAACTTAGGACCTGCAAGTTTCCCATCTTTAGTAACATGACCTACTATATAAAAAGAAATATCATTAGTTTTAGCTATATCTATCAATTTAATACTACAATCCCTAATTTGACTAACACTACCTGGAACTGAATTAGTAGCTTCAGAAAATATAGTTTGTATAGAATCGATAATTACAATTTTAGGTTTCTCTTTAATAATTGTTTCTTCTATAATTTCAAGAGAAGATTCACTTAAAAGATAAAGTTCATTAGAATTAACATTAATCCTCATAGCTCTCTCTTTAATTTGTTTACTTGATTCTTCTCCAGATATATATAAAACTTTAGATTTTTTAGCATATTCATTTGATAATTGTAATAGAAATGTTGACTTTCCTATACCTGGATTACCTGTTATTAAAACAACTTCTCCATGAGTAAGTCCTCCACCTAAAACTCTGTCAAATTCTTCATATTTAGTTTTTGTCCTAAAATCTTTTTCAAATTTAATTTCATTTATTTTAATAGGTTTTTGAGCTTCTTTTTTTAAACTTGTTGTAGATATTTTAAATTCAAATTCTTCATCAATAGTTCCCCAAGAATCACAATTTGGACATTTACCCATCCATTTAGATATAATAAATCCACAATCACTACAAACATATTTAATTTTCTTTTTTTCTGCCATTTATATCATCTGCTCTTTTTTCTATATCACTTATAATTACTTCCGGTATAAACTGTTGAAGATTACCCTTATTTAAGGCAATTTCTTTTACAATACTTGAACTTAAATAAAGATACTTTCTTGAAGCCGTTAAAAATATAGTTTCAAAATTACTATTAGTTAAACTTTTATTAACTAAATTAATTTGAAGTTCATATTCATAATCAGATACCGCTCTTAACCCTCTTACAAGTATATCTATATTTTCTTTTTCTATATAATCAACTAAAAGTCCTGAAAATTGTACTACCTCAGCATTTTTTATCCCTTCACTTTCAAGAACTTTTTTTATTAAATTTACTCTTTCATCTATATCAAACCATTGATTTTTAGATGAATTTATAAAAACCCCTATAATAACCTTATTAAATAAACTAGATATTCTTTTTATTATATCTAAATGACCCTTAGTTATTGGATCAAAACTTCCAGGATATATTACCTTTTTATCCATTTATTCTCCTTTTATATTTTCAATAGCTATTTTAGCTGCTAACTTCTCTGCAGATTTTTTACTTTTAGCTGTAGATAAACCATATATTTTATCACCAATCTTTACAGATATTTCAAAACGTTTATCGTGATCTGGTCCACTTTCAGAAACTAACTCATATACAGGTATTGTTTTATACTTCATTTGAGTTAATTCTTGTAATTCTGTTTTATAATCTAAAACACCTTCTATTTGATCTAAATTTTCAGCTTTTTCTATCAATAATTTCAAAAATATAGACTTTGTAGTTTCAAAATCTGTGTCTTCAAACACGGCACCTACTAAAGCTTCAAAAACATCACCTAAAATAGAATTTCTTTCTCTACCACCACTATTTATTTCTCCATTACTCAAAAAAATATATTTACCTAATTCTAAATCACGAGCTATAGTTGCAAATACAGCTTCACTTATTATTTGACTTTTTATTTTAGATAATTCTCCTTCATTCCGTTTATAATGCCTTTTATATATATATTCCGTAGTCATTAAATTCATAACAGAATCACCTAAAAACTCAAGTCTTTCATTATCTTTAGCATTTGGATAAGAATGTTCATTTATATATGATCTATGAGTAAAAGCTTCATATAGTAATTTAATATTTTTGAATTTATAGCCTATTTTTTCCTGTAATTCCAAAAATTTATCATTATTATTCATTTTTATCCTTTCTTAATCTTAATTAATTCTACTATATCTCCTACTTTAACTATTTTTTTTAATTCTTCTTTATCTATGGCAACTTCATACTTTTCTTCAAAACTTGATGCAAGCTCCATTAAATCTAATGAATCTGCTCCTAAATCTTCAACAAACTTTGATTCTAAAGTAATTTCTCCACTTTCAACATCTAATTGTTCTATTATTAATTCTTTTATTTCTTCTAACATAAATTTTCCTTTCTTTTTTATGATATTATACCATAAATAAAACCTCAAAATCAATTCATTAAATTTTTATTAAAAAATAAAAATATACACCTTTTATGAAAGATGTATATCATTTAAATTTTTAAGGTGTTTTTTTTGCTTCAAAGTATAATTTTTCATATTCTTTAGCTGATTTAGTCCATGAATTATCTATATTCATATTTCTTTTAACCAATTTATTCCATATATCTTTTCTATCATAATATACATATTCTGCATATCTTATTGTGTATAACATATCATCTGCATTAAAGTTTAAAAAGCTGAATCCATTACCTTCATCATTTTCAAAATTATATGCTTTTACACTATCTCTCAAACCTCCAGTTTCTCTTACTAAAGGAATTGTTCCATAACGCATTGCTATCATTTGAGATAAGCCACAAGGCTCATATCTTGAAGGCATTAAAAATAAATCTGAACCAGCATATATTAAATTAGCAACTTCTTCAGAATAACCTATATATGCTTTAAATTTATTTGGATACTGATATTCAAGATATCTATAATAATCTTCATATTCTTTTGACCCAGAACCTAAAAATATAACTTGAACAGAATCATGCTTCAATATTTCTTCTATTCTAGCACTTACTATATCTAATCCCTTACCTTCAACTAATCTTGAAACAAGACCTATTAAAATATCATCTTTTTTTTCAAAATCAAATTTTTCTTGTAATTTTCTTTTATTTTCTTTTTTCCCATCTAAATTTTCTATATCAAAAGGAATAACACCTTTAGTATTCATTGGATTATATAAACTTACATCTATTCCATTTAATACACCATATATATGCTTATATGAAGTAATCCACTCTAAACCTTCTGCAAAATATGGAAAAGCAATTTCTTTAGCATAACTAGGACTTACAGTATTAACTATATCTGCATAAGAAATACCAATTTCCATAAAATTTAATCTTTCACTTTCTCTATAATATCCTAACCTGTCAAATGAATAATTATTAAATCTTCCTTGATACATCAAATTGTGTATAGTATATACTACACGCATATCCCAATAAAATGGATCATTTTTCTTATATCTTTCCTTTAAAAAATATGCTACTGGTCCAGTTTGCCAATCATTACAATGCAATATATCTGCTTGTATATTTTGTCTTTTCAAAAACATTAAAACTGCTTCAGAAAATAAGGCGTATTGATAATCTTCATCTAAATCTCCGTATACTCTACCTCTTTCAAAATATGTTCTATTTTCTATAAATAAATAGTTTATATTTTCATCTGGATACTTAACTAAATTGATTATTTCACCATTTATTTCTATGCTATCTATATATACTATTTTTTCTAAATATTTTAATGGAATTTTATCATATTTAGGCATTATAACCGTAACATCATGACCATTTTTAGAAATTTCTTTAGGTAAAGAATACATTACATCTGCAAGTCCTCCTGTTTTAAAAAAAGGATATACTTCAGATGCTAAATATACTATTTTCATTATTTTCCCTCTTTTTTATTTTTTTATTGTTTGACCACTCGCTATATGTTGTCCCTCATCAGATATATTAGCATATGCAAATATTCTAACATTTCTTCCTATAAGTGTACCATCAGCAATATGTGCACCTTTTCCTATAACACTTATCCCTTTACTCAAAAGATCTGGTTTTTCAATATTAGGAGTATAATTATTCCCATAACCTATTACTGAATTTTTTCCAATATATACATTTTTATCTATAATAACTGTTTCAAGATGAGTATTTTCATCTATATATGTACCGGAAAATACTATACTATTTCTAATAGATGCACCTTTTCTTACAGTTACTCCAGGTCCAAGAACTGAATTTTCTACACGACCTTCTATCTTACATCCATTACATATCAAGGAATTAAAAACACTTCCAGTTATTCCTATTCTAACTGGAGCCATATCTTCACTACGAGTATATATTTTCCAATTTTTATCATAAAGATCTATACCAACTTCTTCTGATTTTTTTATTAGATGAAGATTAGCTTCTAAATATGAATCATAAGTTCCTACATCCATCCAATAACTATTATAGCAATGAATAAATACTTTTCTTTCCTCTTTTATCATTTTAGGTATTATATGCTTTCCAAAATCTAAATCTAATATTTCTGATTCTTCTATATACTTAATTAATGTTTCTGTATTAAATATATATATACCCATAGAGGCAAAATTACTTTTTGGATTTTCTGGTTTTTCCTCAAAACTTAAAATCTTTTTATTTTCACCAACCTCAAATATACCAAATCTTGAAGCTTCTTCCATTGGCACATTTATAGCTGCTATTGTAAGCTCTGCATTATTCTTTTTATGCTCATCTAACATCCAAGAATAATTCATCTTATATATATGATCTCCTGAAAGTATTAACACATATTTAGGATTTTTACTTTTTATAAACTTTAAATTTTGTCTTATAGCATCAGCTGTTCCCTGATACCATGATTGTCCATTTAATGTTTCATGAGGTTGTAAAAGTGTAATACTTGAATCACGTCTATCAAAATCCCATGGTTTCCCTGAACCTATATGTTCATTTAATGATAAAGGTAAATATTGAGTAAGAAGAGCTACATCATATATACCTGAATTTGAACAATTACTTAAAGTAAAATCAATAATTCTAAATTTTCCTGCAAATGGAACACTAGGTTTAACTCTTTCTTCAGAAAGAATATCTAATCTCGATCCTCTTCCACCTGCAAGTATCATTGCTAAAACTTCCATATTAATCACACCTTTCATTATTTATACTAAAGTATACCTTGATTTGATTTTTTTTCAAGTAAAAAAGTATATATTTCAACATCTTTTAAAATCATTAATTTAATATATCTTATTGCAAAAAAATACATATAATATATTGATTGATTTTCAAGAAAATTTATGGTATATTATCAGCATAATATTACTTAAGCTCTAGTAATATTTATGAAAAAAATACATTTAATTTATTTGCCTAGATTTTTTGATTTTTATCATATTTAAAATTAAAATAAATGGAGGAAGATATGCTAAAGAAAAATGTACTGTATGAAATTTATGTAGATGAAAATCTTGAGAATTTCTTCGTAGGTGAAATTATTGACTCTGATAATATAAACACAATATTTAAATCTTATGATACACTTGGATTTTATGATGGTGTAAGAATAATAAAAACTAAAGAAATTGTAGAAACTAAAGATGAAACTCCTTATTTAGATG
>NZ_CDRRBS010000035.1:0-9880 GCF_977040545.1 Pseudostreptobacillus sp.
TTTTTCAGTTTGTGGATAAAATACTGTATGTCTAAAATCAATTTTATTATTAAATTCAGGTTTTAAAACTATATTATTTCCTAATTTTTTTTCAAATGAAAACGCAAGAATAGGTGAAAATTTATTATATATTGATCTTATTGGTTCATTTTTATTTTCTCCACCTTGTACAAAGGTATCAATTCCTGTTTTTATTATAGTTACAAAATTATCTGTTTCACCGAATTTTGTAGTTATTTTAGAGCCAACTTCTTGTCTAATTAAATCAACATAATTACCACCTAAATAATCAGGGAATTCATCTAATTTAGCTGTTAAAGGATCAAATTTTGTATTTGCAAAATTTAAATCATAATTTAATGAATACTTTCCTTCTACCTTAACATCTTCCGTAGGATTACCTGATAATCTCAAATTAGTTTTTAGATGAGAGGTATCTTTATCAAATCTCACTAATTGATTAGCTTTATATTCTACATCTGCATTTACATTTACTTTATTTAAAAACTTACCATTTAATGCTGATTTTATAATAGTATTACCTAATCTTTCTTTACTACCATCATCTTCAATAAATTCTTCTGGAGTTTCTAAATCAGTAACAATATTAGTATTTTTATCTATTTTTCTATTATTTACTAAATTATCAACATAATATTTCAATTCTGTTGTAGATTTCAAACCAAAAAATTCTGGAGAAATATATTTAGCATTAAGTTTTATACCTAAATCGTGATTTTTTACTCTAGTTTCTTTATCATAAGAAGTATCAGTTGTATCACCATCCCAATCATTTAAAGTTATATTATTACGTTGAGATTTAATTTGGGTCCCTAAACTTAAGCCCTTATCTTTTATATCTATATTCAAATCTAATAATTTTAAATTATATCCAGTCTTATTGTGTGAAATATCTTTGCCATATATATTTTTATCTTTATTTTCATATACAGGTGCAAATTCAGGATTTATTTCTAATCCTGTTTTAAGAATTGCTTCAGTTTCAGCTAATAAACTGTAAGAACTAAGCAAACTTATAAATAACATGATTTTTTTCATCAAAACCTCCTATATTTTAGTCTACCTATAATTATATATTAAAATAAAGTTTTTGTAAACAACTTCAATCATATATATTATATATGATTATTATATATATAAAATATAGTTATTTCAAATTATTTACGTTCCTTTTTAATAAAAAAAAGATGTAGGCATAACCTACAACCTTTACTTTATATATAAAACTACAGGACAATGATCTGATCCTTCTATATTTGACTGTATTTCAGAATCAATTATTCTATTTTTTAAACTTTCTGAAATACAAAAATAGTCTATTCTCCAGCCAGTATTATTCTTTCTAGCATTCCCTCTATACGACCACCAAGAATATGCAAATTCTTTATCTGGATAAAAATATCTAAAAGTATCTATAAATCCAGAATCAAGTAGATTTGTAAATTTATTTCTTTCTTCTATTGTAAAACCTGGATTTCTTGTATTTGTTTTAGGATTTTTTAAATCAATTTCCTTATGAGCCACATTTAAATCTCCACAAACAATTACAGGCTTTGATTTTTCTAAATTTTTTAAATATTTTAAAAATTCATCTTCCCATATCATTCTATAATCTAATCTTAATAACTTATCTTTAGAATTAGGTGTATACACTGTTACAAAATAGTATTCAGAAAATTCCGCAGTTATTACACGTCCTTCATTATCATGTTCTTCAATTCCAATACCATAAGTCACATTTATTGGTTTTTCTTTTGTAAATATTGCAGTACCTGAATACCCTTTTCTTTCTGCATAATTGTAATACATATTATAACCAGGTATTTCTAAATCTAACTGTCCTTCACTAAGTTTTATTTCTTGTAACCCTATTATATCAGGGTTTTCTTCTTCAATATATTCTAAAAATCCTTTTTTTATAACGGCTCTCAAACCATTTACATTCCATGATATATATTTTTTCATTACTCTCCTAATTTAAATAATTTTAAAATTTTATGAATATCAGCATTATCGTTAGTAAATATTCCAAATTCTTTTCCATCTTTTATCAAAGTAACAGATGGTATAGAGTCTATTTCATACTTCTCCATTATACTAAGTTCATCATCAAGATAAATATTATGCAAATAATTATTTTTATTAGAATAAGAAATACTTTCTTCTTCATAATCATATAATTCTTTATTATGAACAATATAAGGATAAACTATAATATACGTTTTTATATTATTCATTTTATTTTTTATTTTGTTATAATTTTTCAAAAAATTTTGACAAGCAGGACACCATGCGGCAGCATAAATAATTACCGCATTTTTATCAGTTTGCAATACTTTTTCATATAAATCTTGATTCCCTAATTTTTCATATTTTATCTTTGAAAAAGAAAATATAGGTAAAACCAAAAGTAAAAACAATAATATTTTTTTCATTTCCCCACCCTATTTATTATTTATTAATATATTTGTGTATATTTTAATTTTTTCTTTATTTTTATCACTATTAGCTATATCTATTAAAATTTCTAGTGCTTTGATATTTTCCTGTGATAAAGCTATTAAAGCATATTTTTTTCTTTCATATTTATCGGTTGATTTTTGTGCTAAAAGTAAACTAGATTCAGCATCACCTAATTTAGAGGCTATCTTTAAATAGTCATCATATTCTTCATTAAGATCTATATCAAATAAAAACTTATATTCTTGATTTAAATTTACAAGTTTAGTTGCTACTGTAATATCTCCAAACTCAAATGCTTTTTTATACATATTTATAGAATTATATGGATCTCCTGAATTTTCATAATATTCTCCAAGTTTTCTATAAACAGGTATATACTCCATTTTCTCAAGTTTATCATATATTTCTTTTGCCTTAACCCATTCATCATTTTCAAAATATAAATTGGCTTTTATAAATTCTAATTCTTTATCAAAATGAGGTATTTGATTAATTAATTCAATGTTTTCTTTTCTCTTACTTATAGTTGATACATCAGAATTTTGAAGTAATTTTATTGCTGACTTAGTATGCTTATATGTCTTATATAATTCCTTATATATACTCATAGCTTCATCCTGTTCGCCTTCTAACTCTAAATACTGTGCCTTTGCAAAGAGAGCATCAACATTCTTTTCTTCTATAAAAGGTTTTAAAACTTTGTAGGAATCTACTGCATCATACTTTTCTATCAAAAACTTACCTAACCTTAATCTTTCAGCAGATGTAATATCATTTTTATTATACTTAATATATAATTCTTCCATTTGCTTATATTCCTCTAAATTTTTACTCATATCTATATAAACTGGATAAACAGTATAATTTTTAAGTTCGTATGCTTTTTTAAAATAACTATAAGCTTCGGTATATCTTTTTAAATTATATAAATAACTCGCTAAAAATGCTATTGCTTCAACATTATTTTGTTTAGCTGATTTTTCTAATTTTTCTATAGCTTCCCCACTCTTATTTGAAAACAAATCATATCTAGCATTTCTATATTCTGCATAACCGAAAGAAATATTTTCTTTATCATCATAGAATTTTTTTAATATTTCTTCATCTACTAATCCATTTATAGTTTCATATATTTCAGGATCATTTTTATCTGCAGCTTTTTCTAAATATTTCAAAGTATTATCATTATCTTCCTCATATATTTTAATAACAGCCTCTTCAACATAATCAAAAGCCTGATTGAAGTATATATTTTTTTTAAACAGATATACAATAAAAACAACTAAAACTAAAGAAAAAACTAATATTATTTCTTTTAATATTTTATTATTCTTCATTTATAACACCTATCTAATTTGAGAATTATTTTTAATTGAATCATCAACTGTTAAAAGCTTAGTTTTCTTCTTTTCAACTGTTGTTAAAAGCATACCTTGTGATATATGACCTTTTAATTCTACCGGTTTAAGATTTAATACAGCAGCTACTTTTTTCCCTACTAAATCTTGTTCTTGTTTATAATATCTTGCAACTCCCGATAATATTTGTCTTTTATCCTTGCCAGTATCTATTATAAATTTTAAAAGAGCATCACTTTCTTTAATTCTCTCAACTTTCTTAATTTCTACTACCCTAATATCTATATTATTAAAATCATCTATAGTTATAGGATTACTGATTTCTATATCATCATATTCATTTTCTACTATTTCTATCCTAGGAAATAAAACATCATTTGTATTTAATTTAGTATTTGATGGAAAAATATACCAATCTTTAATATCTACTAATTTAATATCTTTAACATTTTTTTCTATACCTAAACTATGTAATATTTTATTTGAAGTTTCCGGCATTACTGGATAAATTAATACCCCAATTTTATATATACCTTCTACAAGGTTATATAAAACTTGATTTAATCTTTCTAAATTTCCATTTTTAAATAAAATCCAAGGTTCAGTTTCATCTATATACTTATTAAGTCTAGAAATAAATTTCCATATATTTTTTAACATTTCAGAAAAATTAAAATCTGTGTATGATTTATCTACATTTTCTAAAGTTTCTTTCCATAAATTTAATAACTCATTATCAATTTCTTCACTTTTATCTGTTCTAGAAACAATAAGTTCAAAATATTTATTTTGCATTCCAACTACTCTATTTATTAAATTTCCTAAATCATTTGCTAAATCACTATTTATTCTTTGAATAAATGTTTTTTTAGAATAGTCTGCATCCTGTCCAAATGTTGCCTCTCTAAGTAAAAAATATCTAAATGAATCTACACCATATTCTTCTACAACTTCTATTGGGTCTACTACATTACCTAATGATTTACTCATTTTTTCACCTTCTATAGTCCACCAACCATGAACACCTAAAGTATTAGGTAGTTCTATACCAGCAGACATAAGCATAGCAGGCCATATTATTGCATGAAATCTTAAAATATCTTTTCCTACAACATGTATTACTTCTCCATTATTCCAATATTTATTAAAATCATCACTTCCAAAACCAGCTCCTGTAAGATATGAATTTAAAGCATCAAACCAAACATAAACTATATGATCTTTATCTAGTGGTAAAGGTATTCCCCATTTAAATGAAGTTCTTGAAATAGATAAATCTTGTAATCCTTGTTTTACAAAAGATATAACTTCATTTCTTCTACTTTGTGGTTTAATAAAATCAGGATTATTTTCATAAAATTCAAGTAATTTATCTTGATATTTTGATAGTTTAAAGAAATATGATTTTTCTACCATATCTATTACTTCTTTACCCATATACTTACCATCTACAAGTTGTGATTCTGTAACAAAAGTTTCTTCACTAACAGAATATTTTCCTATATATTCACCACTATATATATCTCCATTTTTATAAACAGTTTCTATAATTTTTTGAACATTTTTTTCATGTATAGGATTAGTTGTTCTAACAAACTCATCATATTCTATATTTAATTTATCCCACAATTTAATAAAATCAGATTTCATAAAATCTACCCATTCTTGGGGTGTAACATTATTTTTTTTAGCACTTTCTTCTATTTTTTGACCATGTTCATCAGTTCCAGTAATAAACTTAACATCTATTCCTTTAAGTTTATTATATCTTGATATAACATCACATATTACAGTAGTATAAGCAGTACCTAAATGCGGTTTTGCATTTGGATAATATATTGGTGTCGTTATATACATTGTTTTCATTTTTTTGTCGCTCCCTTTTCTGTTAATTCATATTTTATTCTTTCAACTTCTATTTCATCCATATCAAACTCAAAATCTGTTTGTCTTAATGCTTCATAAAGTATTATTGCAGCTGAATTTGATAAATTAAGAGATCTTCCTATTTTTAGCATAGGTATAGTTATATTATCTTCTTTATATTTATTTAATATTTCTTCAGGTATACCACGTGATTCTGGTCCAAACATAATATAGTCATTTTCATTATATGTAACATCCGTATATTTTTTTGTTGTTTTAGTTGTAGCAAAGTATATTTTACCATCACCTTTATTAGAAAGAAAGTCTTCAAAACTTTCCCATACTTTTACTTTAACATACTTCCAATAATCAAGACCTGCTCTTTTAACAGCTTTATCATCTAAAGAAAAACCAAGTGGTTTAATCAAATGTAAAGTAGTATTTGTAATAACACAACTTCTACCTATATTACCTGTATTATAAGGCATTTCTGGTTGATATAAAACTATGTTCATAATATCCCCTTTCCATATAGAAATCATAGATTTATAATTAAAAAATTTATAGGTATATTTTACTATATATATTTTTTTTTATCAAGGATATATATAAAAAAGACGATAGATATATTTTTCTATCGACTTTTCTATATTTTTATACAAATTTACTAACTATCCTCATAATATCATTATAAAACACATAAATCATTAATAACATTATTAATATAAATCCTATTGTATGAATAGTTTCTTCAATTTTTTTATTTAATTTTATTCCACAAGCTTCTAATAACACAAACACAACACGCCCTCCATCAACAGCAGGAATTGGTATTAAATTAAGAATTCCTATATTTATAGAAAGTATTGCAAATAATGGTAATAACACAATAAATCCATTTTGTTCAATTTGAGATTTAAATATACTTGGAAGACCAACTGGTCCTACTAAATTATTTGCAGCTACTTTCCCTGTAATCAATAATTCTAAACTCTTAAACGTACCTATAAATCCATTTAAAAAACCATTAATTGCACCCATAAATCCATATCCAACTATTATTGAATATATTAAATAAGCTGTAAATGCAGTTAAAAAATTCATAAAAACTCCAGCCAAAAGTACAACAAGTTGTTCACATTTAGGATGTGATATAAATCCCTCTCTATTATATTTTTCAATTTCTTCAATACTTAAATGAGAATATTCTTTATCATTTTTATCAATCTTCATCATACCTTCAATAG
Organism: Pseudostreptobacillus sp.; assembly: GCF_977040545.1. Taxonomy (NCBI): domain Bacteria; kingdom Fusobacteriati; phylum Fusobacteriota; class Fusobacteriia; order Fusobacteriales; family Leptotrichiaceae; genus Pseudostreptobacillus; species Pseudostreptobacillus sp. The sequence goes on from NZ_CDRRBS010000035.1 coordinate 6,956, forward strand.
AAACAAATCCACCTATAGGTATTATTCTTATTGAATATTTCGTATCATTAATTTTTTTAGAATAAATTATAGGTCCCATTCCTATAGAAAATTCTGAAACTGGCATTTTAAAATATTTAGCAGTTGAAAAATGACCAAACTCATGTAAAGTTATTATTAATCCCAGTATTAATAAAGTTATAATTATTATCATTATTTAATCCTCTTTTCTAATTCTATCCTTTTATATATATTTCTAACAATATATTTATTTTGTGTATAATAAGCAATATCATTTGTAATTATTAGAACCTCTGTTTCATTTACTAAAGTCATATCTTCCTCAGAATAAATTTTTTCAATATTATCTACATAATTTTTATACTCTTCAACAACTTCTCCTAAAACATACGTATTTTCACCTTTTAAAATCTTAAAAATATATGATAATATGTTATCTTTTCCTGAAATTTCATACATAGAAATATTTTTCGAATTTTTATTAAATTCTTTAAAACTAATATCTAATTGTTCAAATATATCCATATACTCTATTTTTAATTTTTCTAAAATTTTATTTGGTGATTCAGAATTATAGTTTTTTGAATCATCATTTGCAGGAATTAATAAAAGAAATCCTTTACTTTCAAGATTTGAAACACTTGTATATGCTGCACTTCTAGAAATTTCTAAAATTTTAGATAATTGTGTTGGATTTAACCCTGGTTTATATACCAAACATTCATATATTTTTGCTTCTATTTCTGAAAAACCTATTTTTTTTAATAGTTTCGTACACTTAAATTCCATTATTTTATCCCCATTAATTCTTGATATGTACTTTTCATATATGTATCTGTCATTCCTGAAATATAATCGGTAACAATCAATAATCTTAAATAAAGTTTATATGAATATATTTTATTCTTATATTCATTTTCTAAACTATCTTTTTGCTTTCCTTCTAATTGTTCTAATTTAATCTTTTCATTAAGTTCATTTAACATCTTTGTTTCATATTTTTTTGAATATATTCTATATGTTTGTTTTTGATTATCACTCAACAATATTCTAAATTTTTTATCTATTAAACTATCATTTTCATAAGGTGTATCATAATTTATAACAGATTTAACAAATTTATCTAATAAAAACTGTATCATAGTATTTGAACCTAATTCCATTTTATTATTATTTTTAGATTCAAATATATATTTTCTTGCAATTTCTTTTAACAATTTAAGAACATTTGAAGCTTCTGTTTCAGATAAAAGTTCATTCTTAAATCTACCATTCATTATGTTATCATAATTATCTATAAATCTTTTTATGGTATCACGTATTATTAGACCTTGTATAGATATTATCCATCTACTTGCTGCATAACTATCTGGTTTATTATAATTATTTTTAACTGCATCAACTCTATATTTCAATAATCTATCATAATAAAGATTACCTTCAGTAAATCCTGCCATATTAAGTTCATTTAATAAATTATAATAATTTATAAATCCTTTTTTAAGTCCATCTTCTATATCAGCAGTAGCATACGCTATATCATCTGCTGCTTCTAATAAAAAAGTTAAAGGATGTCTAAATACTTTATTCGTTTCAACATCATATGTACCCGTTGATTTTACTATATCCCAAAATATATCTTCTTCAGCTAAAAAATATCCCATTTTTTTATCTTTTATATTTCCACTATTTTTATCTATATTAAGTGAAGAAACTGGATATTTAATCAATGTATTTAACAATGCATATGTTAAATTCATACCGTATTCATCAACTATAAAATGTAGTTTTGATACTACCCTTATTGCTTGAGCATTTCCTTCAAAATTAGTAAAGTCACTTATCATTTGTTCATTTAAGATTTCACTTAATTTTTTCTCTTCGCCATTTAAATCTTTAATAATTAATTTAGAAAGATTATCTTTAAACCATACTCTTATAGTATCTTCTCCAAAATGTCCAAATGGTGGATTTCCTATATCGTGTATTAAAGATGCTGATGCAAGTATAGTACATATAGCTTCTAATTCCTCATAACCAAAATCTTTATCTATTTTATCTTCAATAATTTTTTTACCTAAATACTGACCTAATGATTTACCGAAAGAAGAAACTTCTAAAGAATGTGTTAATCTTGTTCTAACAAAATCATTTTCTTCTAATGGAAATGCTTGAGTTTTATCTTGTAATCTTCTAAAAGAAGGTGATGATATTATTCTATGATAATCTTTATCAAAATCACTTCTAATATCACTAGCTTTTATTCTACTTCTAGCTCTTTTCGTATCTATCGAAAGTAATTGTTTCCAATTCATATTTTACCTCTATTCTAATATTATTTTTAACCATTTTTTTTCTTTATATCTAAAATAACAAATTATTGAAGAAAATAAATCTGAAATACCACCTAGTAAATATACATATTTTATATCTAAATCAAATATATTTAATCCTAAATATATTAAAGGTAATGAAATAAACCACACACCTACCATATCTACTATCATACCAAAGTATATATCTCCTCCTGCTCTTAGTATACCTACAACAAATAGTAATGATATTGCTTTATAAACCAGACTTATAGCCTCCATATACATTATAGAGTTAGTCAGTTTACTGAGTTCGGTATTTATACCCATAATCCGTAGTATAAAAGGTGTTGTTAAAATTAGTATTAATCCTAGAATTATAGAAAGTAAAAACATTAGTTTTATACAAACTTTAGATACTAATTCTGCTTTTTTTAAATCTCCTTTACCAAGCTCATTTCCAATAATAACTGCTGAGGCATTTGAAATACCAGAAAAAACACTAAATACAATAGAGCTAATAGTTGTAGTTGTAACAATAGCTGCAAATTCTACTACACCAATTTTAGAATAAAATCTAGTTTTAAAATTAGTTCCTATAACCCAAAATATT
>NZ_CDRRBS010000036.1:0-9762 GCF_977040545.1 Pseudostreptobacillus sp.
GTAGATAAATCTTTTCTAACCTGTACTGCAGTAGTATTCATCTTATGAGATAACTCACCAGAATTTACTTCTGTTTTAGTTTTAGACATTTCTTTTAAAATCCCTAAGTACAGTGTTAATCTTGCAACAATACGATCAGAAATATCTTTTGCCTCATATTTACTCTTCATAACTTTCTCCTTCTATTTTAAAATATCATTTAAATTTATTTGTCTACCATTTATGAAATCTGTTGCTTTTTGTTTCTTTTTACCTTCTAATTTTAATTCTTTTATAAAAATCGCACCATCACTAGTCTTAACTTTTATACCCTCTTTACCTAAATATATGACTGTACCTGGTATTTCATCTCCTATATATTCTACGTACATTGAATCATAAAGCTTTAGAACCTTATCATTTAATGTAGTATAAGCTACAGGGAAAGGATTCATTCCTCTTATTTTATTAAATATATTTATAGATTTATCATTAAAATCTATTTTTGTTTCTTCTTTTTTTATAGGCTTAACAAAAGTAGCTAAACTACTATCTTGAGGATGTCTAATAACCTTATTTTCCTCCATTAATTTTATAGTTTCTTTGACACCTTCTGCACCTAAAACTTTTAATCTATCGTGCAATGTACCTAAATTATCCTCTAAATATATTGGAGTTTCTTTAGTAAGTATAACATCTCCTTCATCAAGTCCTTCACTAATATACATTATACTTACACCTGTCTTATCATCTCCATTAATTATAGCAGCATGTATTGGAGCTGCACCTCTATATTTAGGTAATAATGATGAATGAACGTTTATTATACCAAATTTAGGAATATCAATAATATTTTTAGGTATTATCATTCCATAAGCTACTACAACTATTAAATCTGGATTATATTCCTTTATCAAATTATATGTTTCATCTACTCTCAAACTTTTAGGCTGTATTACATCTATACCATTGTCTAAAGCAAATTGTTTAACTGGACTAAAAGTTATCTTATTTCCTCTACCATTTACCTTATCAACTTTAGTAAATACTGCTAATAATTCTGTATTTTCATATAAATATTTTAAAGTGTCCAAAGCAAAATCAGGAGTTCCCATAAATAAAGTTTTCATCATACTCCTTACTACTCTACATCAAATTCTCTTGGTATAGAGTTTTTCTTCATTAATTGTAATTTTTTTCTTATTAAATTTTTACTAAGAGGTGATATTTTATCTATAAACAAGACACCATCTAAATGATCTAATTCATGTTGAAATGCACGAGAAAGTAAACCATCTAATAATTCTTCATGTATCTCATTATTTTCATCCATATATTTAACATGTATTTTTTCAGGTCTAGTTACATTTTTATATATTCCAGGTATACTTAAACAACCCTCTTCAAATTCAACAAGTTCATCACCAAATTCTAATATTTCAGGATTTATTACTTTTATTTTTCTACCTTCCACATCCAAAACAAAAAATCTCTTATCTATTCCTACTTGATTGGCAGCAAGACCTATTCCATTTGCTTCTTCCATTACTTTCATCATTTTATTTAATATTAATTTTAATTCATCATCTACTACTTCTACTTCTGTTGATTTAGTTCTTAATATAGAACTTTCATAAACATATATTTTCATTTTATCCTCCATCTAATTTAAAGGATCAACATCTATTAGCACTCTAACACTAGAGTTACTTTGATCCTTAATAGACTTTAATAAAGATCTATTTTTAATCATTTCCTTGTTATTTGTTTTTATATATATTACATTTCTATAATCATCATTTAACTTATATATATTTGCTCTATCAGGTTGGGATACATAATCAAATTTATCATAAACCAAAGAATATATATCATTAATTTGTTTTTTAGATTTTTCTTCTTTTTTAGATGAAACTATTATTTTTATATACTTAACAAAAGGTGGTAATTTAACTAATTCTCTAAGTGACATATCTTCATTATAATAGCTTTTAAAATCTGAATTTTTAATAGATTCTATAAGGTTTGAATCGCTATTATATGTTTGTATTATTACTTTCCCTTTTTTATCTCCACGACCAGAACGACCAGCAGCTTGTGTTACAAGTTGAAAAGTTTTCTCTCCTGCTCTAAAATCTGAAAACTGTAATATTTGATCAGAATTAATTACTCCAACCAAAGTAACATTTGGAAAATGAAATCCCTTAGCTACAATTTGAGTCCCAACTAAAATTTGATATTTTTGATTTATAAAATCAGTATAAGCTTTTTTTAATAAACTATTAGTCTTCATCGTAGTTGAATCCATTCTCAAAATATTTTCTTTTCCAAATAATTCCTCTAATTCTTCTTCTAATTTTTCTGTTCCCATACCTAAAAAATTAAATTTACTAGATTCACAATTAGGACATTTTTCATACATTTTTACATTATATTCGCAATGAGAACATTTAAGCATATTAATTTGCTTATAATATTGTAAATTTACACTACATCTTGGACATTTTAGTTTTTCATTACACTCATGGCACTTTACTTGTACTGAATGTGATTTCCTATTTAATATGAGTATAACTTGTTCTCCTTTTGATATAGTTTCCTTCATATTTTTAAGAAGAGTTTTTGAAAGATATCCTTCTTCATCTTCAAGATTAACTACTTCAACTTCTGGTAAAGTTGCACCATTATATCTTTCATTAAGTTCAAGTAATTTTATACTACCTTTTTGTGCATAATAATAAGTTTCAAAAGAAGGAGTTGCACTACCAAATATCACCTTACAATCTTCAAGCATAGCTCTTTTGAGAGCTACATTTCTTGTATGATACCTAGCATTATCTTCTTGCTTATATGTATTTTCATGCTCTTCATCCATTATTATATATCCAAGATTATTTACAGGAGCAAAAATAGCCGATCTTGCTCCTATAACTATCTTACTTTTCCCTGAATATATCTTTTCCCATTCTGCTTTTTTCTTAGCTGGTGTCATTTTACTATGTATTATAGAAATATTATCTCCAAATATCTTTTTTAATCCATTAACCATTTGTGTAGTTAAAGATATTTCAGGAACAAGAAATATACTTCCTTTTTTTCTATTTAATGCCTCAATTATCAATTTAATGTATATTTGAGTTTTACCACTTCCAGTTATACCATGTAATAAAAAATATGATTCATTACTATTTATAATTTCATTATATATTTCATATTGCTTTTCACTCAAAGATACTTCTTCTTTTATATCTACATCCTCTATTTCTAACTTTTTAATAGATTCTAAACTCATTTTATCATAAGGCCCAACAAGAGCCAGTGATGCAAAAAAATCAGTGATATAATAAGTGTTTATAAAAATAGCCAGATTTAATATATTTTTAGGTATTTTAGGAATATCTAAAAGTACTTTATCTATACTTTTTATTTTAAAATCACCTATATCCTCTTTTTTACTCTCCCTTATTACTATACCTAATAATTTAGATTTTGCAAAATCAACCTCACAATAAGTTCCTATCTCAAGCTCCTTATCTGAGCTATAAGTATAGGTACTTCTTCTTTTTTTTACATAAATTTGATAATACATATATTCCCCCCTATTGTAACTCTAACTTAATTAAATCCCCTTTTTTTATAACTTTACCAGCTTCAGGATATTGAGCTACTACTCTTCCATGTCCCTTTATTTCTACCTTATAACCCTCTAAAGTTAATTTAATAATATTTTTTCTCGTCAAGCCTTTAAGATTAGGCATAAGATTAATAGATATAGCTTCATTTAATTTAGCAATATTATTATTGTTATTATCTTTAATTATAGTTCCCTCTTCTTTTAATAAATGTTGATTATCTATATCATTTGAATTTGGTAATATATTTTCATATTTAATAACTTTATCTAAAACATCTCTAACCATAGGTAGCGCAACAGATGCACCATAATATGCCCCATGAGGTTCATCTACTGTAACAAGTATAGAATATTTAGGATTATCTACTGGAAAGAACGTAAAGAATGAAGAAAAATATTTACCTGTCTCATAACCATTAGGTCCTGCTTTTTGTGCAGTACCAGTTTTACCTCCAAGTCTATATCCTTCAAGTTTTATTCCCTGTCCTGTTCCTTCTGATACAACTTTTTCTAATATTTCTCTTATTCTTCTACTAGTATCCTCACTAACTACTTTGCTTTTAACTGTAGGCGTATATTCTTTTATAACATTCCCCTCTTTATCAACTATCTTATCAACTAATCTAGGTTGTATTAAATTACCACCATTAACTGTTGCATTAAGTGCCGTTAATATTTGTAATTGTGTCATATTTATACCTTGACCAAAAGAAACATTTGAACGTCTTACTTCTGTAAATTGTTTAGTTGTCATCATCTTTGCTGAAGTTTCAAATGATGTATCTATACCAGTCTTATTACCTAACCCAAATTTTACAAGATAATTATAAAATACTGTAGGATCCATCATTTGTGATATTTTTACTAATCCAACATTTCCAGAATGAGCCATTATCTTACTTACGCTCATAGTTCCTATTGTTGTATTATCATGATCATTTATTGTTCTATTTTTTATTTTTATTTTCCCACTAGAGCTAATTTGTGTATTTTCATTTATTTTCCCATCATCAATAGCTGATGCTACTGTTATAGGTTTAAATATTGATCCCGGTTCAAATAAAGATGTAATATTATAGTTTTTTATTTCTGCCTTATTACTAGCTTTTGGATATGAATCCATAGCAAGTATTCTACCAGTATCTGTTTCCATTATTATACCCATAGCTGAAACTGGTGTATACGCTTCATAAGCATTTTTTAATACATCATCTAAAGCATATTGAAATATTGAATTTATAGATAATAACAAATTCTTACCTGGTTCGTCCTTTTTAACTACTTTTTGATCTAAAAGATAAGGTAGTGTATATTCTGCAACACTTGGTGTAAATGGTCTTATCCCCGAAACAATACCATCTATACCCTTAAGATAATCTTGATATTTATGTTCTAGTCCATAAACTCCTTCTCCTTCTCTATTTAAAAAACCTATCAACGATTCAAAAACACTATTATCTATATATTTTCTCTCAAACACTCTATTAAAAGATATAAATCTACCTTTGAAAAATCCTTTTTTTCTTTTCTTTTCATTTCTAATCAATTCTTCAATTTTTTCTCTTTGATCTATAGTTATCAGAGTTTTTTCAAAAGGATAATATTTATTCTTTTTAATTCTTTTTTCAATTATCTTATTTTTAACCTCAATAGTATCTAATTCAGGTATTACCTTAGATAATATTTCTATAAATTTATTAATCTCTTCATCATTAGCAAATAAAGTTGGATCTATTATAAAATTTTGAAACTCTAAATCTTGTGCTATTTCTAAATTATCACTAGTAATTATAGAACCACGCTTTGCTTTAATTACTGCTTTATACTCTAAATTTTCACTTATCTTACCATGTAAAGATAACTTAAAAATTTGAAGAAAAAAAGTTGATAATATTATCAAAAATATAGCTAAATATATTGATGTTAAATATACATATTTAGGTATTTTATTTTTATTTTTCATAATTAATTATCCTTAGATATATTCTTAATTAATAATTCTTGAACAAGTTTAGGATTTGCTTTACCCTTAGATATTTTCATAGCAGAACCCATTAACGCTTTTATAGCTCTATCTTTACCATTTAAATAATCTTGAACTGATTCTGGATTTTCATCTATTACCTGCTTAACTATCGCTTCAATTTGAGAGGTATCCGATATTTGAACAAGTCCTTTTTCTTTTATAATTTCTTCTGGTTTTTGTGATTTTTCAAGCATTATTTCAAATATTTCTTTAGCAATTTTAGAACTTATATCTCCCTTATCTATGTACTTAATTAAACTTGCAAGATCTTCAGGTAAAATACTAAATTCTTCTATACCTATATATTTTTCCTTTAAAACTCTTAGCACTTCTGTTAATATCCAGTTAGTTGAAAGTTTAGGATTTCCAGATAGTTCAACTACTTTTTCAAAGTAATTTGCAAGTTCTATAGAACTCACTAAATTTTGAGCATCAATTTCACTTAATGAATAATTTTTAATAAATCTTACTTGTTTTTCATCTGCAAACTCAGGCATCTCTTTTTTAATTTTATCTATTCTCTCATCAGTTATTACAAGTCTTGGAAGATCTGGTTCTGGAAAATATCTATAATCCATAGCTTCTTCTTTGTTACGCATAGGTCTTGTAATTCCTAATTCATCATCCCAAAGTCTAGTTTCTTGTACAACTCTTCCACCGTTTTCTATAATCTCCATTTGTCTATTAGCTTCATATTCTATGGCTCTAACTACTGCTTTAAATGAATTTAAATTTTTAGTTTCAGTTCTTGTACCAAGTTTTTCACTTCCTTTTTCTTTTATAGAAACATTAGCATCGCATCTTAAAGAACCAAGTTCCATACTAACATCACTAACACCTGTATATTTTAATCTTTCTTTTAAAGTGTTTAAATACACATAAGCATCTTGTGGATTAGTCATACAAGGTTTTGTAACTATTTCTATTAAAGGCATAGAAGCACGATTAAAGTTTAATATTGATTCATGTTTAGTATGAATACTTTTAGCTGTATCTTCTTCAATTTGTATCCTTTCTATTTCAACCTTTACATTTTTATCATTTCTAGAAAATTCTAAATATCCATTTTCTGCATAAGGTTTAAAGTATTGAGTTATTTGATAATTTTTAGGTGAATCTGGATAGAAATAATTTTTTCTATCAAAATAGCTTATCTTATTAATATCACAATTTAATGCAAGTGCTGCTTTAATTGCATAATTTAATACTTCCTCATTAAATTTAGGAAGAGCTCCAGGCATACCTGTTGATGTTGGAGAAATACAAGTATTTGGTAATTGTGAATCATAATCAGCATTTGAATTACACCAAATTTTTGATTTAGTTTTTAATTGACAATGAACTTCTAGTCCTATAACTATATCATATTCTTTCATAATCTATTTCTCCTCTCTCTTTTTCGTATATATTCCCTATATTTAACAATAGATCTTCTTTTAAATAATTTCCAATCAATTGTATACCAACTGGCAATCCATCAACGAAACCTGCAGGTACTGACATTGCAGGAAGTCCTGCAAGTGAAACAGATACTGTATATATATCAGATAAATACATTTCTATTGGTTTACTTGATTTTTCACCTTTTTTAAATGCCGTAGTTGGTGTTGTTGGAGTTATTATTACATCTACATCTTTAAAAGCATTTTGAAAATCGTCTTTAATTAACCTTCTTACTTGAGATGCTTTTTTAAAATAAGCATCATAGAAACCTGAACTCAATACATAAGAACCTATCATTATTCTTCTTTTAACTTCATTTCCAAACCCTTCACTTCTTGTTTTAACATACATATCTTCTATGTTATCACTTTCTGCCCTATATCCATATCTAACACCATCATATCTTGAAAGATTTGAAGATGCTTCAGCAGATGAAATAATATAATAAGTAGAAATTGAATATTTCATATATTTAAGATCAATATTAACAAGTTTTGCACCTAATGAAACTAAAGTATTTAGTGCTTGATTTATAACCTTTTTAACTTCCTCATTTAATCCATCAAAAAACTCTTGTGATATACCTATTCTTAAGCCTTTAATATCTCTATTCAATAAAGATACATAATCAGGAACAGGAACATTTAATGTAGTTAAATCATTTTCATCAAATCCAGCTATTATACCTAGAGTTTTAGCTATATCTTCAGAACTTCTTGCTATTATACCTATTTGATCTAAAGAAGAAGAAAATGCCATCAAACCATATCTAGAAATTCTACCATAAGTTGGTTTTAATCCAACAGTTCCTGTTAATGCTGCAGGTTGTCTAACTGAACCTCCCGTATCACTACCTAGTGCTATCGGTACCTCAAGAGATGCAACAGCTGCTGCTGCTCCTCCACTTGAACCACCAGGTACTCTTTCTAAATCCCATGGATTTGAAACTGATTTAAACGATGAATTTTCATTAGAAGACCCCATAGCAAATTCGTCCATATTCGTTTTACCAACTAAAGGTACATGTGCTTCTTTTAATTTTTTAACCACAGTAGCATCGTATGTTCCTTTATATCCTTTTAGTATTTTAGAAGCAGCAGTTGTATATTCTTCTCTTGATACAATATTATCTTTAAGAGCTATAGGAACTCCTTTAAGTGGTGTATTCTCTTTTATACCATCTGCAATTTTTGCTGTATTTATCGCATTTTCACTTTCAACAGAAATGAATGCACCTATTTTATCATCTACATCTTTTATTCTATCTAATATACTTTGTGTCGCCTCAACAGAAGTTATTTCTCCTTGTGCTATTTTTTTCTCAAGTTCACTTGCAGTTAAACTATATATTTTACTCATTTGAATCACCTACCATAACAGGTAATGAAATGAAATTTTCATCATGCTTAGGAGAATTTTCTAAAAATTCTTTTTTATCCATTTCATTGCATACCTCATCTTTATTAAATACTATATCTAATTCATGAACACTATATAAAGGTTCTACTTCCGTTAAATCAAGTTCATTTAATTGTTCCATATAATTTAGTATATCATTCAAATCATTTTGGTACTTTTCAACTTGAATATCTTCTATATGTAATTTACTTAATTTAGCAATTTTTAATATCTCTTCCTTAGTAACCATTTCTACCCTCTTTTCTTTATTATCTCTATTTCACATAATACCATATTTACAAAGTTTTTTCAATGAAAATAAAAAGAGATGAAATCACTTTCATCCCTTAAATTTACTACATTTTCAATTATTTATTTTTAATTTAATTCATCACGATATTAAATTATTTCACTATAATATTTATTATAAAAAATAATCATTCTTCTTCAACAATTAGCTCCACTCTTCTATTTTCTTCATCATTACTACTTATTGGTTCTTTTTCTCCTTTTCCAAATATATTAATAACTCCATATAACATCTTATTTTTTATATATTCTTTAACACTTTTAGCTCTTCTTAAAGATAAATCTATATTGTACTGTTCAGTTCCAACTTTATCCGTATGACCTATAATATTTAAAACAGAAATTTTTCTTTTACCTAAAAATTCATCAATTTTTTTCATATTTCCTTCAGATATATCAGTTTTATCAAATTCAAATTTATCTACAACAGCTACATCACTTACAACTTCTTTTTTATTCTTTAATATTTCATATATTTTTGTTATTTCATTTTTAAGATTTAAATTTTCTGATTTTAATTTTTCTATATCTCTTTCCATACCTTTTTTATCTTCATTAATATATTTTTCTAGTTTTTCTTTTACATTTTTTTCAATATTATTAATTCTATCAACAAATATATCTAAATTATTATCATCAGATTTCATAACAAACGGCTCTTCTTTTTTACCAAAGCTATACGATAAACCTAACCCAGCACTAAACTCCAATTTAGATGATAGTCCTGAATTAACCTTAAATCCAAATCTATTAATTTCTCCTGAATAACCTAAACTTATTCCCCATTCTTTCTTAAAGTATCCAACACCTATTCCTATAGAGTGTCCTTTTTGAGTAGATAAATTGCTATTCGCTATTGCAACAGCAACTCCTGATGCAACGGAATCTCAGTGTCTTTTCTTCCCTGCATCCGTATGATTTCTACCATCACTAACCTTATGTATAGTTGTATTCTATAAAATCAGTTCTGTTT
>NZ_CDRRBS010000037.1:0-9733 GCF_977040545.1 Pseudostreptobacillus sp.
ATTAGGGTATGATTATTATTATTTAAATGCAATTAAATCAGGTAAGGGAGATATAGTTGATATATTAGATAGGGTTAAAAATTCAACTAATAAAACTATATTATTTTTTGATGAAATACATAGATTTAATAAATTACAACAAGATACTTTACTTGAAGATTTAGAAAATGGTAATATTATACTAATAGGTGCTACAACTGAGTCACCATTTTATTCTTTAAATAAGGCTATACTTTCAAGAGTTCTTTTATTTGAATTTAAAGAAATAAGTCAAAATGATATATTTAAAGTTTTGAAAAAAGTGGCAGATGGTGAAGCAATAAAATTAACAGATGATGTATTAGAATATTTATCTAATATATCAGATGGAGATGTTAGAGCTGCAATAAATACATTGGAAATTCTTAAAAATTCTGGACTTGATGATTTAGATATAGAGGAAGTTGGAGAAGTTTTAGGAAGAAAAGTATTTGCTGAAAAATATGATACTATTTCAGCTATGATAAAATCTGTTAGAGGGTCAGATCCTAATAGTGCAGTATATTGGATGTCTAAACTTTTAATAGGTGGAGAAGATATTATGTATATTGCACGTAGACTTGTAATACTAGCAAGTGAGGATATAGGACTTGCAAATGTTAATGCTTTAAACATAGCTGTATCTTGTATGAATGCAGTTAAAGAAATTGGTATGCCTGAGGCAAGGATAATACTTTCGGAGTGTATTATATATCTAGCGCTCTCTCCTAAAAGTAATAGTACGTATTTAGCGGTTAATAAAGCTTTTGAAGAAATAGAAAAAAATGGGAGTCAAGATATACCATTTCATCTAACACCAAGGGGAAGAGATAAGTATATATATCCACATGATTATAGTAATCATTATATAAAACAAAAATATATGAATAAAACTTTACAATTATATAATTTTGCAGATAATAAATTTGAAAAAAATTTAAAGGAATTTTGGGAAAGAATAAGGAAAGAGGAAAAAAATGAATAATATTTTTTATGTTGTATTAACAATAGTAGCTGGAATATTAGTGACGATACAAGGGCCTATAAATGTACAATTAGGAAAAACTATAGGAAATAGTTATTGGTCTACTTTGATGACTTTTATAGTAGGTGGATTATTTATGTTAATTTTTGCTTTAGTTACTAAACAAACTACTTCAGTTGGAACAGAACAATCATTTAAGCTTTGGCAATTATTAGGTGGTATATTTGGTGCAATTTATGTAGTTTCAATAATAATAGTTATGCCGGTTTTAGGTGTAGGTACAGCTACAGTTTTATTACTATTTGTACAGCTTGTAACATCTATGATATTTGATCATTTTGGCTGGCTTGGTACTCAAATTAGACCATTTGATGTATATAGAGCTGTAGGAGTTATACTTATGGCTATTGGTATATATTTGATAAATAAAAAATAAAAGAGGAAATATGATTAAAGTAAGTTTAGCTCCTATGGTAGATAGAACTGATATTCATTTTAGAAATTTTATAAGAATGGTAAATAAAGATATTTTATTATTTACAGAAATGATAACGACACCTGCTCTAATAAATGGTGATGCAAATAGATTGTTGAGAAAAACAAAATTTGAAAATCCTGTTGTACTTCAAATAGCGAGTTCAAGTTTAAATGAAGTTATGAAAGTGTCTAAAATGTTAAAAAATACTGAATATGATGAAATAAATATAAATGTAGGTTGTCCATCAGACAGAGTTTCAAATTTTCGTATGGGCGCTTACCTTATGAGTGAACCAGAACTTGTTAGAGATATGGTTAAATGTCTTAAGGAAGAAACTGGGAAAAAAATAAGTATAAAAAATAGAATAGGTATAGATGGTAGAGGTATATTAAAAAATGATAGAATTATTAATTCTTATGAAGAATTAATTCAATTTATAGATATAACTAATACTGATAAATATATAATACATGCTAGATGTGCTATTTTAAAAGGACTTAGTCCTAAAGAAAATAGGACTATTCCACCTTTGGATTATGAAACAGTGTATAAAGTAAAAAAAGATAGACCTAATCTTTATATAGAAATTAATGGTGGAATAAAAACTATTGATGATATATTATTACATAAAGATAAAGTTGATTCAGTTATGATAGGTAGAGCTCTTTATGATAATCCTATGCTAGCAAATGAAATAGGATTATTAAATGGTGGAACTAATATTACGCATTTGGAAGTATTAGAGAAAATGTATAAGTATTTAGAAGATTTAGATGATTCACCACATTATTTTTTAAGACATACTTTAGGTCTTTTCTATAACACACCATATAGTAAAATATGGAAAAAATATATATCGGGGACAAATAAGAAAAAAGAAGATCTTTTAGAATATATAAAAAACTATGAAAGAATTAGCTTTTAGAGTTAATTCTTTTATTATATATTTCATAATTTGGAATTTGTTTAAAAAATATTTTTGTATTATATGTATATATATTTTGTATAATATTAGATATAGGCTATAAATGTTTGGTTGTATAAAATATATATGAAAAATATATATTTTTGATATTAATAATGTTGATAAAAAATGTATTTTGATGTAAAATAATAATGTAAAGAATAAATTTTGGGAGGATTACATGAAAGTAGTAGTAGTAGGAGCAAATCATGCTGGTACATCAGCAATAAATGCTATTTTATCAAATTACCCTGGTACTGAAGTTACTGTATTTGATTCAAATAGTAATATAAGTTTCTTAGGTTGTGGAATGGCGCTTTGGATAGGTAATCAAATAGATGGTGCTGAAGGGTTATTTTACTCTAATAAAGAGAAATTAGAAGCAGCTGGTGCTAAAATCTATATGGAAACAGAAGTTACAGATATAGATTTAGATAAAAAGCTAGTTTATGCTAAAGGAAAAGATGGTAAAGAATATACTGAAAGTTATGATAAAGTAATACTTTCAACAGGGTCATGGCCTATAAATTTACCTATAGTTGGTAAAGAGTTAGAAAATGTTCAATATGTTAAGTTATATCAACATGCAGCTGAAGTTATTGAAAAATTAAAAAATCCAGAAATTAAACATGTAACAGTTGTTGGTGCTGGGTATATAGGGGTAGAACTTGCAGAAGCATTTAAGAGAAATGGTAGAGATGTTACTTTAATAGATGCAAGTGATGATTGTCTATCAAGTTATTATGATAAAGAATTTAGAGATATGATGAATAAAACATTAGAAGATCATGGAATAGAACTTGCTTTTGGTCAATTAGTTAAAGAAATAAAAGGAACTAATGGTAAAGTTTCATCAGTTGTTACAAATAAAGGTGAGTATAAAACTGATATGATAGTATTATGTGCAGGATTTACACCTAATACTAGTTTATTGAAAGATAAAATAGATACATTTAAAAATGGAGCATATATTGTAGATAGAAATCAAAAAACAAGCCATGATGATGTATATGCAATTGGAGATTGTGCAACACTTTATGATAACTCTATAGAAGATGTTAATTATATAGCTCTTGCAACAAATGCTGTTAGATCAGGTATATTAGCAGCACATAATGTTTGTGGGACTAAACTTGATTCTATAGGAATGCAAGGTTCAAATGGAATTTCAATATATGGATTAAATATGGTTTCAACTGGACTTTCAGAAGAAAATGCTAAAAAAAGAGGTTATGATGTTTTAACTACATCATTTACAGATCATCAAAAACCTGAATTTATAAAAACAGAAAATCCAGATGTTACTGTTAAAATAGTTTACGATGCAAAAACTAGAAGAATATTAGGAGCTCAAATGGCATCAACTTATGATATATCTTTAGGAATTCATGTATTCTCACTTGCAATACAAGAAAAAGTAACTATAGATAAGTTTAAGTTGTTAGATATTTTCTTCTTACCACATTTCAATAAACCATATAATTATTATACAATGGCAGCTTTAGGCGCAAAATAAGGAGTGATAAATAATGAGTAAAGTATTACATTTAGAAAAATCAGAAGATTTTAAAAACTTAATATCAGAAGGAACAGTTTTAGTAGATTTTTTTGCAACATGGTGTAGACCTTGTCAAATGCTTGGACCAGTTTTAGATGAAGTAAGTGAAGAAGTAGATTTTAAAATAGTAAAAGTTGATGTTGATCAATTCCCAGAATTAGCTGGTGAATATCAAGTAAGAAGTATTCCAACTATGGTTAAATTTGAAGCAGGAGTTGCTAAGGATGTAACTTTAGGGTATAAATCAAAGGAAGAAGTAAAAGATTTTGTTAAATAAATAAAATTTGCCTGAAATTATATTTCGGGCTTTTTTTTGAAGGAGAAGATAAATGAAAAAAAATGAAATTAAATTAGACGGATTAAATTGTAAAAATTGTGCATTAAAAATAGAAAAAAATATTTCTGAACTTGATGGAATTAATTTTATTCAAGTTAATTTAGAAGATTCAAATTTAATAGTAGAATATGATGATAATAGAGTAGATTTAAAAGATATTGAAGAAGAAATAAAAGAACTTGGATATATAGTAAAATAGAGGTGAATATGAAAAAAGAGAGATATGATATAAAGGGGATGCATTGTTCTAATTGTAGCATAGCTATAGAAAATAGTATAAATAAATTAGAAGGTATTAAAAAAGTTGATGTAAATCCTATTAGTTCACAAATGATAGTTGAATATGATGAAGATAAGTTAAATAGTAAAGATATAGAAAAAAATGTTGAAAGTATTGGATATGAAGCTTATTTAAAAATAAATAAAACAGTAGAAAAAGCTACAAAAGGCGAAAATAAAGAAAAAAAGATTTTAGCTTTATCTATAATTTTAACATTATTACTATTATATATTTCTATGGGTGCGATGATGGGCTTAGATATTCCTAATATGATACCATTTCATATTAACGTATCACTTCAATTTATTATAACAATAATAGTAATGATTTTAAATTTTGATTACTATAATCTTGGATATATAAGTTTTAAAACAAAAACTTTGAATATGAATACTTTAATAATGGTAAGTACATTAGCTTCATTAATATTAAGTATATTTAATATATTAATTTTAAAAAATTTTCATGATATATATTTTGAATCAATAGTAACAATACTTACTCTTGTAAGATTAGGAAAGTATTTAGAAAGTAGAATAAAAAGATATACTAGTATATCTATGGATGCTATGATAAACTTAATTCCTTCAAAGGTTATTGTAGATATTGAAGGTACTGAATTAGAAAAAACTATTGAAGATATAAAAGTTAATGATATATTAATTGTTAAAAGTGGAGAAAATATAGCGGCTGATGGAACAGTGATAGAAGGTAGCGGATATATAAATGAGAGTATTATAACAGGTGAAAGTAAACTTATTAAAAAAGAAAAAGGTGATAAAGTAATATCAGGAAGTATTTTACAAAAAGGATATATAAAGTATAGTGTTGATAAATTAGGAGAAGATACAATATTAAATAAAATAATAAATCTTGTAGATGAAGCCGTAAATTCTAAACCTTCTATTTCTAAGTTTGTTGATAAAATGAGTGCTATTTTTGTACCTGTAGTAATATCTATTTCTTTATTGACTCTTGTTATTTATCTTTTTTTAGGATACAATATTAATATGGCGATAATGAGAGCTGTAGCAGTACTTGTAATATCTTGTCCATGTGCATTAGGTATTGCAACTCCTATTTCTATAATGATAGGTAGCTATAAGTCATCAAGTTTTGGTATACTATTTAAAAATTCTGAAATATTAGAAATGATGGGAAATATTGATGTAGTTTTATTTGATAAAACAGGAACATTAACTAAAGGGTATCCTGAAGTTGTAGAATATTTATCTAATGATGATATTTCTGAAAGTATAATATACAGTATAGAGAAAAAATCTGAACATCCATTAGCTTTAGCTTTTGTGAAATATTTTGAAGGAAAAGGTGTTAAGAGATATAGGGTAGAAGAGTTTGAACAGTTAGATGGTAGAGGAATAAGAGCAATAATTAAAAATGAAGTATATTTATTAGGAAATGAAACTTTAATGATAGAAAATAATGTTGATTTAAGTATTTATAGAAACGAGATTAATAAATATTCAAATCAAGGTTCAACTGTGATATTATTAGCTAAGGATAATAAACTTATATCATTAAGTGCTATATCTGATGATTTAAGAGATGAAAGTATATCTTTAATTTCAAAGTTAAAAAATAAAGGAATTAAGACTGTTATGTTAACTGGAGATAATAATAAAGTTGCAACATATTTAGGTAATAAATTAGGTATTGATGATATACACTCTGATCTTTTACCAGAAGATAAGTTTAGATTATTGAAAGAATATCAAAAAAATCATAAAGTAGTTATGGTTGGAGATGGAGTAAACGATGCAGTTGCATTGGCCGGTGCAGATGTTTCTATTTCTATAACAGGATCTACTGATGTTGCCATAGAAACTTCTGATGTAGTGCTTATGAATTCTAATATAGAACATATAGTTACTGCAATCAATTTAAGTAGTGCAGTTATTAAAAATATTAAGATAAGTTTATTTTGGGCATTTATATATAATATAATAGGTATACCTATGGCTATTGGATTATTTGGATTTTCGTTAAATCCAATGTTTGCAGCTTTAGCTATGTCTATGAGTTCTATATGCGTCTTAATTAATGCACTTACTTTAAATTTATTTAAAGATAGATAGTTGGAGGTATTATGTATAAAGAATTTGCATCTAATGATGGAGTGATTATACCGTATATAGAATATGAAAATAACAATAAAAAGAAAGTTATACTTTTACACGGTTTTCATGACTATATAGATAGATATGATGAAATAGCTAAAATGATACATGATAATGGTTTTGATGTTTATGTTTTAGAATATAGAAATCATGGTTTATTAAAAAAAGATGATGTGGCAGATTTTGGTGAAAAAGGATTAAAAGGTATAGCTGAAGATATTGAATATTTTATTAGATTAAAATTATCTGGTGTAAAGTATGATGATATAATATTTTTAGGTAATGGTCTTGGTGCTTTATTAACGATGTATATATTAGAAAATAATCAATATAAAAATTCTGTACTTGTATCCCTACCTTTAGAAAAAACTTTTTCAATATTAATGAGTCGCTTAATAACATATATAGAAATTAAGTTGGGAATAAAAAAAAGTATATTAAATAAAATTAATGGGATAGTAAATAAAAATGAAAAAGGTAGTTCTCCATATTCTTGGTTAAGTAGAGATTCTTTTGAAGTTGAGAAATTAGAAAAAGATTCTGTTGTTTATAAATTAGCATCACCTAAGTATTTTAATGATATTTTTAATTTTAATAAAAAAATAAAAAAGGATATAAAAAAAATTAGAGAATTTTCTAATATATTACTTGTTTATGGTGATAAAGATCCTTTAGTTTTGGATAGTAAATTAAAAAAGCATATGCAAAAAATAAATAATAATAGAAAAATTAAATTTTTGAAAGTTAAAAATGGAAGACATTTATTATATAATGAGATAAATAAAGAAGAAATAATTATGGAAATAATTAGGTATATGAAAGGTATTAAATAATGGAAACAATAAAAATATATTCGCCTATAAATAATGAATATATAGGTGAAGTGGAAAAAATGAGTAAAGAAGATGTTGATAAAAAGTATATAGAAGCTAGAAAAAGTTTTATTGCTTGGAAATCATTATCTACAGTAGAAAGAGCAAAGTATATATATAAGGCAGCAGATGAACTTGAAAAAATGAAAGAAGAAGTTGCTGATATTATGACACGTGAAATATCTAAATCGTATAAGGATAGTCTGAATGAGGTGGAAAGAACAGTATATTTAATGAAATATAGTGCAGAAGAAGGAATGCGTATATTTGGTGAAGTATATGAAGGTGGAAGCTATGATGCTAAAATGAAAAATAAAATAGCTATTATTAGAAGAGAAGCTATGGGGGTAGTTCTTGCTATCGCACCGTATAATTATCCAGTTAATTTATCAGCTTCAAAAATAGCACCTGCATTAATAGGAGGTAATGTTGTAATATTTAAACCACCAACACAAGGAGCATTTTGTGCATTAAAACTAATTGAAGCATTTGAAAAAGCTGGACTACCTAAGGGAGTTTTACAAGCCGTAACGGGTAAAGGAAGTGAAATAGGTGATTATTTAAATACTCATGAAGAAATAGATTTTATTAATTTTACTGGAAGCACAGAGATAGGTCAAAAGATAGGAATGCAAGCTGGAATGAAACCGATATTACTTGAGCTTGGTGGTAAAGATGCAGGGATAGTACTAGAAGATGCAAATTTAGAATTAGCAGCTAGTGAAATAGTAACAGGTGCTTATTCTTATTCAGGTCAAAGATGTACTGCTATTAAAAGAGTTTTAGTAAGAGAAGAAGTTGCAGATGAATTAGTCTTGAAGTTAAAGGAAAAAGTAGAAAAATTGACTATAGGAAATCCTTTTGATAATGTTGATATAGTTCCTTTAATAGATGAAAAAAGTGCAATATTTGTAGAAAATCTAGTAAAAGATGCTATAAGTAAAGGAGCTAACTTATTAACAGAATTTAAAAGAGAGGGTAATTTATTAACTCCAGTATTACTTGATAATGTAACTCTTAATATGGATATAGCTTGGGTTGAGCCGTTTGGTCCAGTGTTACCAGTAATTAGATTTAAAACAGATGAAGATATATTAAAGGTAGCAAATGATTCAGAATATGGACTTCAAAGTTCAGTATTTACCCAAAATATAGATAGAGCATTTGATTTTGCAAGTAAATTAGAAGTTGGTACAGTTCATATTAATAATAAAACTCAAAGAGGGCCTGATAATTTTCCTTTTTTAGGAATTAAAAATTCAGGAACTGGAGTTCAAGGTATAAGGCAAAGTATATTATCTATGACTAAGGTCAAAAATATAGTAATAAATATATAAAATAGGAGAACTTAAGTTCTCCTATTTTTATAATAAAGCAATTCTATCTTTTAAATCATCTAACATGATATGTTTAATGGCTTCTTTATAGATTTTTTTACTTGAAACTAAAATATAATCTTGTTCATCTTTTTCAAGTCGACCTTCTAACATCTCATCACTATCATATAAATATATGTAAATATACTCACCTATTAAGTCTTGATATATGGTATTAGCATGTAAGTTATCTGTATTTACATTTTCTTTAAATAATATAGAGTTTGTAATATCTTCATAATTTAAATTAATAAATTTTTTAAAATGATCTAGATAGTCTGATTCTTCTATAATTTCACTAATATTTTTAAGTGGTATAAAGCTTTGAGAATATTCAAGTCCCAAGTTTGAATAAAGTTTAGTATACATAAATTCATCATTTTGATATATTATTTCACCAATTAAAAAAGTTTCCTCGTATTTTAAATGTATTTCATATAGTTTTTTATTCATACGCCTCAACTCCTAAAAATTTATATGTACGTTGCTCTTCTGTGTTTGTAGATATGTATAGAATATCTTTTTTATATATCTTATCTTCTTCTAATGGAAATAAAGAATCAAAGCAATATTCTTTATATATTTTAGAGTTATGATAGTTGTACATT
The DNA here is from genome assembly GCF_977040545.1 of Pseudostreptobacillus sp. Classification (NCBI taxonomy): domain Bacteria; kingdom Fusobacteriati; phylum Fusobacteriota; class Fusobacteriia; order Fusobacteriales; family Leptotrichiaceae; genus Pseudostreptobacillus; species Pseudostreptobacillus sp. Next base: position 9,615 of record NZ_CDRRBS010000037.1, read on the forward strand.
TCTGAATTGTTTGATAAATTTGTGTCTATAAATCTAGTAATGTGAGTTGTAAGATCTTTAAAAAAAATATCTTTTTTTAGTCTAATTTTTAATTTTATTTCATAAACTTTCATATAATC
>NZ_CDRRBS010000038.1:0-9678 GCF_977040545.1 Pseudostreptobacillus sp.
TAACCATTCTATAACCTCAGTTATTTCATCAGCTTCTATTTCTAATATTAAATGACCAACTTTAGTATCATTACTTAAAGTATCTATAGCTCCTCCAAGTATATTAATATCTATATTAAATTTACGTGTAAGAACCGATACATACGGTATATCTGATTGTTCTCCATCAAATATTAATTTTATTGTATTTTTTTTACCAGTTTGTACTTCAAGTTTCAAATCACTTATCAAATCTTTAGCAAGTTTTGTTGTCGGTGAAATAAATAATTCTCTTACTGTAGATAATTCTATTATTTCACCATCTTTCATAACAGCGACTCTATCACAAATTTTTTTAATTACCTCCATTTGATGAGTAATTAAAATTATAGTTATCCCAAGTTTTTTATTGATATCTTTAAGTAATTCAAGAATAGAATTAGAAGTTATAGGATCTAAACTTGAAGTAGATTCATCTGAAAGTAAAATTTCTGGTTCAAGAGCTAAAGCACGAGCTATTGCTACTCTTTGTTTTTGTCCACCACTTAAATTATTAATATATTTATCTTTATGTTCATACAAATCCACAAGTTTTAATAATTCTTTTACCTTTTTCTCTCTTTCTTTTTTAGAAATACCTAATAACTCAAGAGAAAGTCCTACATTATCAAATACAGTTCTTGAAGAAAGTAAATTAAAACTTTGAAATATCATTGCTGTTTTTTTTCTATATTTTCTTACTTTTTCATCATTCCAATCTAATATATTTTCTCCTTCAAATAAAATTTTACCTTCTGTTGGTATTTCTAACCTATTTATCATACGTATTAAAGTTGATTTACCTGCTCCTGATAAACCTATTATACCGAAAACTTCTCCCTTCTTTACCTCTAAATTAACTTTATTTACTGCTAATTTATCTCCAAATTTTTTTATTATATTTTCAAACTTTAAATAAGACATAAATCTCCTTTCTAGTATAAAAAAAAATCAGGCTTTGTGCCTGATTTTATATATTTCCATATAGTTACCGGCACATGCAAAACTGCCTGTACCTTTAATTAAAATACAAGCTATTAACGCATGTACATCATCACTATTTTTTTAGTAACTATATTTCCTTTCATTTTTCTACCTCCATAATTATTATACAAGTATACTATCATAAAATCTTGTATCTTTCAAATATATGTTATATATGATAATGATATATTTTGTTTATGATTGATTTTTATGATATTAAATACACTCTAACTTATACCATTATTATATTTAATTCTTTCATGATATATTCCCTTTAAAATATTTAAAAAACTTTGAGTAACTTTTTCTACTTCTTCAAAAGTCATACCACAATCATTAAGTTGACCATCTTCTACTTTACTTTTTATTAAATATCTTACTAATTTTTCTATAGATTCCATACGTTTATCACTAGTTGCACGAACAGCCGCTTCTATAGTATCTGCAAGCATTATAACACCTGATTCCTTACTACTTGGACGAGGTCCTGCGTATCTAAAATCTTTTTCTAATATATCTTCCCCACTCTCTAATGCTTTATAGTAAAAATATTGTACTAAAGTAGTTCCGTGATGTTCAAGTATTATATCTAGTATTTCTTTAGGTAATCCGTATTGTTTACCTAAAATATATCCATCTTTTCTATGTGAAGTAATAATTAAAGCACTAATTTGAGGTTTTAAATTATTGTGAGGATTAATTATTCCCTGCTGATTTTCAACAAAATATTTTGGTCTTTTCATTTTACCTATATCATGATAATATGAAGCTACACGACAAAGTATAGAATTTGCTCCTATAGCTTCTGCACCAGCTTCTGAAAGTGCACCTACCATTATACTATGATGAAAAGTTCCAGGTGCTATAAGCAACAGTTCCTTTAATAATTTATTTGAAAAATTAGATAATTCCAATAACTTAATATTAGTTAAAATATTAAATGAATTTTCAAAATATGGTAATAATCCTAATGAAAATACTCCTGTTAATACACCAGATAATATTGAATAAATTACATTTGGTATAATTTGTAATAATTCATAATTTAAAGAAACTCCTACTGCAAAAGTAAATATTGATTGTATAAGTCCTAAATATATACTATTTCTTACTATTTCATTTCTACTTGTAACTTTAGAATTTATATATATCGCAAGAATAGATAACAATAATATTACAGACATCCACTTTAAATCTTCTATTATAAAGAAATAATTATATGCAACTAAACTAAATACAAATATATATTCTTTATATAAAATACTACTAACTATTGGTAAAAGTAAAAGAGGTGCTAAATAATTTACATCTAATTTGTCCATAAATAAATAATATCCAAGGTTTATAATTATTGTAGTTATAAATATAGGATAAAATTCTTTAGAATCAAAATTTTCTTTAAACTTATAAATAGATAATGAAATAAATATAAATGATGCTATTACAAAAGTTAAAAATCCTCCTAAAATTCTTATTATTGAATCTTTTGCATTTACATAACCTAAATGTGCAAGATCATTATATATAGAATCTGTTATTACACTTCCCTCTTTAAGAATTAAATCACCTTTATGTATCTTAACTACACTATTTCTCATCATTTCCATATTTTCTTCTATTTTTTGCAAAGTTTTTGCTCTATTTATTTGAAGATTTGGTTCTATAAAATTCTTTAACAATTTATTTTCTTGTTCTGTAAGTATAATTTCTTTATCGGCTAATATTCTATTAAAATCAGATTCACGATATATACCAACTTGATATACTTCATCTAATATATTATATAGATAAAGATAGTATTTAACACTTTTATTTATACCTAAACTTAGTACATCTTTTACACTTAATTTCAATGAATATAACTTTATGAAATCACTAACTTCTTCTTTATTATTAAGATCTAAAGAATTTAAATTTTGAAAAAATTGTTCCAATTTATCTAATTCTACTTTAGATACATCTTCTAGTCTATCGTATTCTGGAGTAGTATTTTTTTCTATTTTTTGTTTAAGATCATCATCTAATATATTTTTAGTATATGTTAGATCTTTATATGCTATTACATCATTTTTAGCAACAGATCCTAAAACATAAGTTTCAGTATTATTCTTAAGTGATATTAAAACAAAGAAAAAACCTACTATTAATACATACATTATTATATGCGAAAAATATCTATCCTTAAATAGATATCTCATAAAACTTTCACCTTTATTATCTTTAGTTTTTATATTAATCTCTAATAAATTCCCAAAAAAATTAATTTTCATTTAATTTTCTCCAATTCTACATTTTCATAATAAATTATATCATTTTAATAAAATTTCAGCAATAGATAATATTTCAATATTACCCTTTGGGAGAGATTTCATTATCATTTTACCATAACCTTTACTATACATCCTTTTATCTAATATGACTATATTTCCTCGATCTTCTTTATCTCTTATCAATCTTCCAACTCCTTGTTTCATTTTAATAGTAGCATAAGGTAGCTGATATTCTGTAAATGATTTAGTCCCTAACATTTCAGAAATTGATTTAACTATAGGATCATCTGGAACTTGAAAAGGTATTTTAGAAATTATCACATTACTTAATTTTTCTCCTTTAACATCTACCCCTTCCCAAAAACTATCAGTTCCTAATAGTACCGTATTTTCTAATTTTTTAAATTTTTCTAATAGCTGTCCTCGTTCATAATCCCCTTGTCGCAATACAGTAAGATTATGTTCTTTTTTTAGTATATAATCATACACATAATTTAAATCCATATACGATGTAAATAGAACAAAAGTTTTTCCTTCATTTTTAACAATATAGTTGTAAATAAAATCAGCCATTTCTTGTTTAAATGAAAAATTGTCCGGTAAAGATATATCAGAAGGTAGGTATATATTCATATTATCTTTATAATTAAAAGTTGACTCTATAATTTTTGAACTAACATTTTCTAATCCTAAACTATTTTCTAGATACTTAAAACTACCATTAACTGTTAAAGTGGCTGAAGTCAAAACTAATCTTTTAGATATAAAGCCCATTGAAAAAAGTTTTGATATATTGTATGGTGTAATATTTAAAGTAAGAAAAACATTATCTGCATAGTTTAGCCAATATATATTATTTTTTAAATCAAAAGCAAAAAAACTATTAAGAACTGCTATTTTATCTTTAATATATTTAAAATAATTTTTAATTAATTGATATGCTCTTTCAACTTCTTTATCTTTAGATGCTTTAATATCATCTTTGATGATGTTCAACATTTCTTTTAAAATAAAATCTAAAGATTTAATAGAAGATTTAATATTTGATATTTGATCAGTTACATTTAAGTCATAAATTTTATCTGCTCTAACTCCATTTGAAGGTATTTTTGGATATATTTTAATTAGCTTTTTCATTATAATAAACGTATTATCATATATATTGTCTAAAGATGAGATAATTTGATCCTCAAATATTTTTAATTCTGGTAATTTTTCCAACAGTCTTAACATATTACCACTTTTATCAATTGTTTTAGCATTTCTATTATATAACTGACCTAAATACTTATTAATTTCTCTAAAAGAAAATTCTTTTGTATAACATGCTCTTGCAGTATTTTCAAGATTATGTGCCTCATCTATTACCACAGAATCATATTCTGGTATTAAAGAAATATCATTTTCAGAACGAAGTATAGAATCTAGTATAAGAATATTATGATTAACTATAAAAATATTAAATTCATTGTTTTTTTTAGTATTATAATAATAACATTTATCATAATAAGGACACTTAACTGAAAGAGTCGTTTCTTTTTCAGATTTTATTTCATTCCATATTTTAAATATTTCTTTATTTTTTATATCAGCTCTATCCCCTGTTTTAGAAATTTCTATATCTTTTAATATATTTTCAAAATTTTCATTCTTATTATTTTTTAGATAAAATTCATCTAATTTTCTTCTACATACATAATTACTTCTTCCCTTTATTAAAGTATAATTTAATTTAACTCCTAAAAGTTTTTCTATCAACGGTAATTCTTGTTTCAATATTTGCTCTTGAAGATTTATAGTATTTGTCGATACTACAACATTAACATTATTATTAATACTTCTTAAAATCAAAGGAATTAAATATGCCAAAGTTTTACCAGACCCTGTTTCTGCTTCTATTAATGTTTGACGCTTTTCAAATAAACCTTCATCTATAAATTCTGACATTTCAATTTGATTTTCTCTTTTTTCATATTTAAAGTCAGCATGCAATTTATTATATATATCTTTTATAAGCACAAAATTACTCACTTTCCTACTTTTATAAATAAATTATATCAAAAAATAAAGAAAAAATAAAGAAAAGTATTTACAAATACCATAATTTATGATAAAATTATTTAGTTAAATTGTGTATAAAGGAGGAAAACAGAATGGCACATACTAAATCATCTAAAAAAAGAATCGTAATTGGTGAAAGAAATAGATTAAGAAACCAAGCTGTTAAAAGTAGAGTTAAAACTTTTATAAAAAAAGTTTTAGTTGCAGTTGATTCTAAAAATATTGATGATGCTAAGGCAGCATTATCTGTGGCTTATAAAGAATTAGACAAAGCAGTTTCTAAAGGTATATTAAAGAAAAATACTGTTTCAAGAACTAAATCTAGATTAGCTACTAAAGTTCAAGCATTAAACGCTTAAGCTTTAACTTTGTATATTTATGCACATATTTAGTGTTATAAATTCATAAATTATATATATTTATTTTATGAAAGGAGTCCACAAATGAAAAAAGGTATACATCCAGAATACAGATTAGTTGTATTCGAAGATACAAGTAATGGTGAAAGATTTTTAGGAAAATCTACTAAATCTTCAAAAGAAACTGTTGAATTTGAAGGTAAAGAATACCCAGTTGTTAAGGTTGCAATAAGTTCAACTTCACATCCTTTCTATACTGGTAAATCTAAATTTGTTGATGAAACAGGTAGAGTTGATAAGTTCAAGAAAAAATACAATTTATAATAAAATACAGAGTTACTTTTGTAATTCTGTTTTTTTTAAAAAAAATATTTTAGGAGGTTTATATGGCAGTATTTGAATACAATCACCCATTAATCAGTCACAAACTTTCAATTTTAAGAAATGTTAACACTGATACAAAATTATTTAGAGAAAGTTTAAATGAAATAGCTTCACTTATGATATATGAAGCAACAAAAGATCTTAAACTTAAAAAGACTACAATAACTACACCTATACAAGAGACTGAAACTCTTGTACTTGATGAACCGGTTACTATAGTTCCTATATTAAGAGCCGGTCTTGGAATGGTTGATGCGATGCTTGCATCTATACCTAATGCTAAAGTTGGACATTTAGGAGTTTATAGAAATGAAGAAACTTTCGAACCTACTTACTATTATGCAAAAATGCCAACTAACGTTGTTGAAAGTAAAGTTTTAATTATAGATCCTATGCTTGCAACTGGTGGTTCAATAATATATACTATAGATTACCTAAAATCTTTAGGAGTAACTAATATTTCAGTACTATGTATTATAGGGGCTCCTGAAGGAGTAGAAAAAGTTGTTTCTCATCATCCTGATGTTGATTTATACATAGCTTCTATTGATAAAGGTCTTAACGAACATAAATATATATATCCAGGTCTTGGAGATGCTGGAGATAGAATCTTTGGTACTAAATAATGAAAATCGTAACTTTTGACCATATAATTGAAATAAATAAATTATTAAAAGATTATAATATTAAGATCAGTTTAAAAGATGCTTGTGGTAAACAAAGTATGGAAATAAAAAAAATTGAAAATGATTTGAAAGAAATAAATGAAGATATTTATAAAATAATAGAAAATAAATTTAAAGAATATAATATAAATATTGAATATTCTATAAATAAAAAATATATAACTATTATTTAAAATTAAAACGTGTACTAATAAAAATTAGTACACGTTATTTTTATAATATTATTCCATTGTAATAGATTCTGTATATCCTGCATTTGTACCTAAATCAAATGCTGCACCATTTGCACCATCTACTATATACCATAACCAACCTGGTAAAAAGAAATTACCAACTATAAATGGTCCAACACTTATTCTTGGTATAATATTAACTTTTTCAGTTGCTGTTTCTACAGTATATGAAGCTGGATCAAACGCTCCTTTACCTCTGTATAATCTAGTAACAATTTCTCCTTTCCCTTTTACGACCACATTACCCATACTGTCTTTAATTGTAATCATTTGATTTGACTGTGATTTAACTCTCATATTTTGAGTAGTACCATGTACAACAGTCGCACAACTTGATAAAGCTAACATTGTAAATCCTAACATCAATAATTTTTTCATAATTATTCCTCCTAAAGTTTATTTTATTTATATAATTTTTTAACCTTTTCAATCAAATCTTTATATTCTTTTTCTAGACTGCTTAATTTATTTTCAAGTTCAAAAATTCTTTTTCTATCTGTATTTTGTAAAACTTGATTATCAAATACATTATTTTTACTTAACCTAAACCCTAATCCTAAACCAAAAGAAATATTTCCTTTATTATTAATACCACCACTAATTTTATAACTTACTTTATTATACTTTCCACTCATACCAAATGCTATAGAATGAGCATTCGCATAATTCCCATAAGCTATATTAAGTTCATATCCATTAATAACAGAAGAATATGTAGGCATATTAGCCATAGCGATAGCAGAAGCTATACCTGAATATGATTTATTTTCAATACTACGTATTCTAGTGTCAGTTTCACTATTTGATTTTAATTCATTAATTTTTTCTTCTAATCTATCAATTTTAGCAATTTTATCTTTAACTTCCTTGCTTAAATCCACTACTTTAGTTATTTGATTAATTACAGGTTGTGAAATACTTGCTCCTGTATTAGAATTATTAGGTTGTGTAATTGTTGAATTTATAACATCAGGTTTATTTTCAGAATTAGAAGTAGTACCATTACTACTTTCTTCAGTTACAACTACATCCCCTTTTCCTTTTAAAGAAAGTCCTATTCTAACATTACCTTCTTTATCAAATTTTGTAGTTATTCCATTTTCTCCAATAAATTTTAATTTATCTTCTGACAATTTTATCTTTCTATCTTCACCACCTGCAATAACATTTAAAGTAATATTTTTAAGTTGCCCTACATTTACTGCATCGGTATCAAGTGTTCCAGCTGAAACATTTATTATTTGTCTTGTTACATTATTTATAGAATTCCCAACTGAAAATGCTCCTGATGTTGAAACCCAAGATGACATCAATTTATTAATTTCTATTTTTCTCTTATTAATTTCATTATCTTTTTCAGTTAATTGTTTATCTTTTTCTATTTTTTCTAATTCAAGTGTTTTCTTTTCTTCCTCAGTTACTGTTTTATCATCAATTTTTTTAACAATTTCTAAAAATTGATTATATAAAGTAGATTTAGTAACTTTTAAATCTTCAATTTCCTTACCCAATGTATTAAATTTTTCTAGATTAGAACCTAATACTTTTTCTTTATTAAAATCTTTATCATTAGGATTATAACCTAAAACATCAGATTCAATATTAGATAATGAATTTGACCCAATAGCAATACCACCTAAAGAATTTGAAACCGAATATTTACCTATACTAACACTTTCATCTTTTATCGCTTCAGAACTATTTCCTAAAGAAATAGAATTAATTCCAACACTTGATGAATTTACACCAATAGCCATTGATAAATCCCCATAAGCCTTTGAAACATTTCCTATTGCAATAGAACTTACACCATAACTTTCTGAAGCAGCCCCAATAGCCATCGTTTGATAACCATAAGCTCTTGCATGCGGTCCTAACGCTGTACTGTGTTCATATTTTACACTTTCTTGAGGATTATTAGTAAGATAAGTTCCTCTAATAACAGTATGTGTTCCAACTACACCCGTATCAAAAATTGGAGATACATCCGGTTTTTTAATAGGTTTACCTACATAAGCACCTATACCTATAGCTATAGAATAATTTGCATTTTCTCTTATTAATGCATTTTCTCCTATTACAAGCCCACTCTCAGAATTAGATTCAGATTTAACACCAATAACAAATGAATATTCCTTATTTGCTTTAGTTAAAGGTCCTATAGCTATTGTATTTTTCATTTTGGCATTTGACTTACTACCAAATGATATGGAACTTTCTCCTTCAGCATTAGCTTCATATCCAATTGCTGTTGATAAATTATTATTACCAGTTTTTGCTTGTAACCCTATTGAAATTCCTCCTAAAGAATCACTCTTTGAACCACTTCCTATTACTATACTATAATTTCCATTTGCAGCAGTACCATTTGTACCTATAGCTAAACTGAAATCACCTTTAGAGTTAACACCAACTGCACCTATTGCCACACTACTTTTACCACTTGATTCTATTTTAGCTGAACCTAATGCTACACTATTTGATCCAAGTGTTTTAACAAATAGTGTTCCTATTGCCAAACTTTGGTCAGAAACAGCTTTAACATCATAAGAACCTATTGAAATACTATTTTTACCTTCTGTTACAACTTTTACTGCCCCTATTGCTAAACTTTGTGAACCTTTTGTTAGAACACCAGAAGTCCCTATTGCTATACTATTTTCTTTAGAAACACTACTACCAT
>NZ_CDRRBS010000039.1:0-9477 GCF_977040545.1 Pseudostreptobacillus sp.
GATATTACTAAATCTTCATTTTCATCAATTGTATACTCTCTGGTTATAAATTCATTTTTATTATATTTTTCATAATTTTCTTCATCCAATAAATTAAAGAAATTTAAATTAGAATATAGTTCATCAACCTTATTTTTATTAGTTACATGAAACTTAACTTCTTTTGAAGCATAAACTGATACTATAGAGCTATTTTTATTTTTAGGATTAGATAAAACCTCAAAATATGCTAAATTAGACATCATAAACACCATTTTTTCTTTAAGTCTATAAGTCTTTCTTGAAATTTCTCCACTTGGAACTAATTTATAGGACATATCAGAATTCAATAAATCAGAAAGTCTTCCATCTGGAATTAATCCAGGTGTATCTATAATTTCTAATTTAAATTCTTTAGTATTTTTTATATTTTTTATATTCTTTTTTGTTGTTCCAGAAAATTTAGAAACTGTAGAAGAATTTTTATCTAATAATAAATTAATTAAACGTGATTTACCTACATTTGATACACCCATTATAGCAATTTTAATTTTTGTATCTAATTTCTTTTTTAATATATTTTTAGCTATATATTGGATTTTTCTAAATATACCATTTACTCCATATTTTTTTTCTGCTGAAACAAATGCAATATCTGATGGGAAAAAATTATTTTCATTAAAATAATAATTTACCCATTTAGAAACTTCCGATATATGTATATATGAAGGTAATAAATCTATTTTATTTATTAAAGCTAATATTGTTTTATCTTCTAATAAATCTATAATTTCATTAGTAAAAGATGATTCAAAATCAATGATATCAAATATAGGTATCACTATATCTACTTCACTAATAGCTTTTTTTACTTCTAATCTATATACATCTTTCTCTTCTTCCTTTTCTAAATTCTCTCCATAATGTTTTAATCTAAAACATCTCTTACATATTATATTATCTCTAGTTTCTAAAATATTTTTAGGTATATATCCCGGAAGAACAGGATTATCATATTGTAATTTTTCACCACAACCTATACATTTTTTTTCTTTCATATCTCTCCTATTTATTAGCAAAAGGATGACTTTTCATATATACATCCTTTAGCATATTTTTACTTATATGTGTATAAAACTGCGTAGTTGCTATGCTACTGTGACCTAAAAGTTCTTGTACATACCTAATATCAACGCCATTATTTAACATTTCCGTTGCAAAACTATGTCTAAATACATGAGGTGTTACTTCTTTATTTATATCCGCCTTTAAAGCATAATTAGTTATTAATCTTCTTAAAGATCTTGAATCTAATTTATCTCCATTTTTATTAACAAATATTATATCTTTATCTACATTCCTATACACTATTTTCTTTTTTTCTATATATTCTAACAAATATTTTTTAGCATTATCACTAAAAAAAGTTATTCTTTCTTTGTTCCCTTTACCTATTACTCTTAATTCTCTTTCATTAAAATTTATCATAGACTCCGTTAAATCTAATAATTCCATAGAACGTATTCCACTAGAATAAAGTAACTCTATCATAGCTCTATCTCTTAATCCTGTTATCTTTTCTATATTTATAACAGAACGTATCTTATCAACATCAGACTTGGTTAAATAATTAGGTAATACTTTACTAAATTTAGGCGTATTTATGTATACTGTCTTATTTTCAGTTATATAATCGTTTTCCAATAAATATTTATAAAAAGTTCTTATTGCAGATAATTTTCTATTTATACTTCTTTTATTAACTTCAAGTTCCATATTAAGATAAGCAATAAAAGATCTAAAGCTCATAATTTCAACTTTATTAAAATCGTTTATTCCTTCATTATTTTCTAAATAATATATAAACTGTTCTATATCTTTTCTATAAGATTTAACAGTATTGTAACTCTTATTTAAAACTACTTCTTGATAATAAATAAATTTATTTAATATATTATGCATTTCCATTATTTACCCTCTTTAGGTATTTTTTTTATATTTTTACATTCTGGATATCCACTACAAGCTAAAAACTTACCATATCTTCCACTCTTAATAGTGAATTCTTTACCACATTTTTCACATAGTCCAACTTCTGAAAGTATTTTATTATCACCCTCAACTATACTTTCTAAAATATCTTTTAAAAGAATAATTCCATTTTCAATTTTTATTTGATTTTTCTTTAACTTAGCTTTTATTTCTTTACTTAAAGGCTTTCTAATATTATCGTTTTTATAATCTTCACTTTCAAGATATGCCCCATATTTGCCTTCTTTTAAATACATCATTTTATTATTTTCTGTATACACATCAGTAATTTTACCTTTTTTAGAATTAAGTAATTGTTCTACTTTATCTTTTATTTTAACAAAATTATCTTTAATCTCACTTTGATCAATATCTATACCTTTAATAGATATTTTATCTTTTGAATCAAATTCACAAACTAAGTATTTACCAAAATTCCCACTTTTTAAAAGCATTCTACCATCTTGATAAGTACACTTAACATCAGTATATATATTAGTATTTTTAAACTCGTTTACCTTTTCCTTATATACAATCATTTCTTTCTCAAGAACTTTATAAAAATCACGTAATAAATCTACCCAATTTAATTTTCCACTTGCAACTTCATCTAAATTATTCTCCATCATTGCCGTAAATTTAACATTCATTATATCTTTAAAATTATCTTCAAGTTCATTTTTCACTTCTTTTCCAAAAGCTGTTGGTACTAATCTTTTATCAATTACATCAACATAATTTTTAGATTTTATTGCTTCAATAATACTAGCATAAGTTGATGGTCTACCTATACCTAATGACTCTAATTTTTTAATAAGTGATGCCTCATTAAATCTACTTGGTGCCTTAGTTTCAGATTCAGTTGGTATCAATTCATCTATCTTATATTTAGTATTAAGTTTAAGATCTGGAAAATCTAAAGTCTGTATCATATCCTCACTTTTATATAATTTATAATAACCATCAAAAATTATTTTATTTATAGTACCTTTAAAAGTATAGTTTTTATGTTCTGCAACAATTTTTAATTGCTCATATTTTACATTAGCTAATTGAGAAATTACAAATCTTTCCCATATTAATTTATATAATTTATATTCTTCATTAGTTAATCTAGTTTTCATATATTCTGGAGTTAAATCAATATATGTAGGTCTAATACCTTCGTGTGCATCTTGACTATTCTTACTTTTTGAATATTTTCTATAAGTACCAACATACTCTTTACCATAATTTTTTATTATAAATTCTTTTGCACTTTGTTTTGCCTCATCAGAAACACGAGTTGAATCTGTTCTCATATATGTTATCAACCCTTTAGTTTCACCATCTATATTAGTACCTTCATAAAGTTTTTGTGCAAGTCTCATAGTTTTCGTAGCATTATATCCTAAATTTGAAGAAGCTGCTTGTTGTAATGTACTTGTTTTATATATTGCAGGTGGACTTTGAGTCTTATTTGAAATATCTAATTCTTTTATTTTAACTTCAGCATTTTTTAAATCACTACATGCTTTATCAAAAATAACTCTATTTTTTATTTTATCAACTTTTTCTCCAGATATTTCAGATAAAGAAAGTTTAATCTTTTCCTTAATTAAAATATCTATTTGATAATATTTTTCTGGTTTAAAATTAAGTATTTCATTTTCTAAATCACATATTAATTTAAGAGCAACTGATTGCACCCTTCCTGCTGAAGCACTTCTACCTACAATTGGCCATATTAATGGTGATATTTTATAACCTACAATTCTATCTAAAATTCTTCTCGCTTGCTGTGAATTTACTAAATCAGTATTTATATCCCTAGGATTTCTAACAGCATTAGAAATAGCACTTTTAGTAATTTCATTAAATTCTATTCTTTTAACCTTTTCACCTAAATTTATATAATTAGATATATGCCAAGCAATAGCTTCTCCCTCACGATCCGGATCTGAAGCAAGGAAAACTTTATTAGCTTTAGAACCTTTTGCTTTAAGTTCTTCTAATATAGTTTTTCTATCTTTTATTACTCTATATTCTGGTTTAAAATCATTTTCTATATCAATACCTATTTTAGTTTTGGGTAAATCAATAACATGTCCAACAGAAGCTATTACATCATAATTAGAACCTAAAATACTTTTTATAGTCTTAGCTTTTGATGGAGATTCCACTACCACTAAATTTTTAGCCATCTATATCCTCCTCAAACATCTCTATATCACTACTATTTCCTATTGCTATTGCATAATTATTTCTTAATAAATAATTACAACCCGAAAAACTTTTACCAAATCCTCCAGTTACATATATCTTTCGCTCTAAATCTATACTAATATTGGCACTAAGCATCGCTCTTGTATAAATATTGCTTTCAGGTATATATATACTATTTGAAATACAAGAAATCAACATATTGGTTAAAAAATAAGCATTATTTTTATCTTTTTCATTTATTAACAAGGATACATATAAATCTTGAAAATTTTCTTCAAATTTCTCTATACTAGTAGTTACATATATACAATTTCTATTAATAATAGAAGAAATAAATATATCAGATTCACTAATTGAATTCATAGCCAAAACTACATCAATATCTATCGAATTGAATATACTTTGTAAATTATTTCTTGGTAAAGTTAGTAATTTAGTGTTATAGTTTAATCCTAAAATTTTCTTATTCAGTAAATCATAATTTCCTCTATAAAATATATATGGTATTTTATAACCAGATTCTTTAATATTTTTAGGAAATCTTTCATCATTGCAATATATTATTCTTATATTTCTACTTTTAATATATTCCAATATTTCCTCATCTTTACCAAAAGACTCTTTAACATTTAACAATAGTTCTAAATTACAATTTTCTTTTTTTAAATTTTCATAGCAATTATAGATATCACCAAACCTATATATATAATCATAAACTAGGTTTGGTGATATTTTTTGACTCAAACTAATCCACCCCATATTTTTATAATTCCTGTAAAACTGAATTTACATTAGAATTTCTTCCCCCTTTTTCTATATACATTCTTAAATATTTTGATGCATTTGAATTATCTTTATTAGCTCTGTATGCAAGTCCAAGTCCAAGTATCGCATCAAGATTATTTGGCTCAGAATTTATAACTCTTCTATATTGACTTATTGAAATATCATATCTACCAGTTAGTCTAGCAGCTAAGGCACCTATATACATATTTCTAGGATCACGTGATTTTTGTCCTAGCTTCATAGCTCTTTCATATAATCCACTTCTCATATATATTTTTAATAATGAATTAATATTATCTTGATTTTTAGAAGCTAATACTTCCGCTTCTAATCTATCATATTCTTTATACTTACTTGCATCATTAAGTTCATCACCAGGATATGCTACAGTTCCATCTGATATTGTTTCTAAATTTTCATCTTCTGAAACTTCATCAGTTTCAAAATTTGGTTCACCATTATTATTAACAATATTTGAATTATCTATTTCTTTTTTAGAATCATTTTTAATCTTTTCTTCAATTTTAGATAATAAATTTTGTAATGCTTTTTTATCTTCATCAGATATGTTAGTTTTTTGTAAAGCTCTTCCTTTATCTAAAGCTTCTTGAAATTTACCTTGTTGTAATAAAACATCCATAGATTGTAATTCATCTAAAAAATCTCCACGCATTAAAAATGGTAAAAATAAAAGTATAGGTATAAGCCTTTTAAATTTTTTCATAAAACCTCCATTAATACTCTAAACTTTTAGCTGTTCTTGGGAAAGGTATTACATCTCTAATATTTGCCATTCCAGTTATATACATTAACATTCTTTCAAATCCTAACCCATATCCTGAATGTGGGAATGAACCAAATCTTCTTAAATCAGTATACCATTTGTATGATTCTCTATCTAATCCTTTTTCATCCATTATAGCTATTAATTTATTATAATCATCTTCTCTTTGACTTCCTCCTACTATTTCACCTATTCCCGGTGCTAATAAATCCATAGCTCTTACAGTTTTCCCATCTTTATTAAGTTTCATATAGAATGCTTTAATATCTTTAGGATAATCTGTTAAAAATACAGGCTTTTTAAATACTTCTTCTGCTAAATATCTTTCATGCTCTGTTTTTAAATCCATACCCCATTCAACAGGTACATCAAATTGTTTTTTTGAATTTTTCAATATTTCAACAGCTTCTGTATATGTAACACGTGCAAATTCATTATCTAAAACATTTTGCAGCTTATCTAATAAACCTTTTTCTATGAAGGTATTAAAGAATTCCATTTCTTCTTTAGCATTTTCCAATACATATTTTATAATATATTTAATCATATTTTCTGCAACATCCATATTTGCTTCAAGATCTGCAAATGCCATTTCAGGTTCTATCATCCAAAATTCAGCAGCATGTCTTGTAGTAAATGATTCTTCTGCTCTAAATGTTGGACCAAAAGTATATGTATTATGGAATGCAGATGTAAAAGTTTCAACATGAAGTTGACCTGTAACTGTTAAAAATGCTGGTTTTTCAAAGAAATCTTTTTTATAATCTATCTTACCTTCATCATTTTTAGGAACATTATTTAAATCTAATGTAGTTACTTGGAACATTTCTCCAGCACCTTCTGCATCTATTCCAGTAAATAAAGGAGTTTGAACATATACGAAATTTTGTTCCATAAAGAATTTATGTATAGCATATGCTAATAAAGATCTAACTCTAAATACTGCATTAAAAGTATTAGTTCTCGGTCTTAAATGTGCTATAGTTCTTAAAAAATCAAAACCATGTCTCTTATTTTGTAAAGGATTTTCTATACTAGCTTTATCATAAATTGATATTTTTTTAGCTTTTATTTCAAAACTTTGTCCTTTAGCAGGTGAAGATACTACTTCACCTATTACTTTTATTGATGAATATATAGTTAATTTTGATACTTCTTCAAAATTTTCTAAAGTTTCATCAAATACTACTTGCATTCCTTTAAAAAAAGTACCATCATTAAATTCTATAAATCCAAAACTTTTTTGATCTCTTATTTTTTTTACCCAACCATTTAATTCAACTTCTTTTCCTAAATAGTTTTCTGTATTTATTTGTAATTCTCTTAATTTCATAATAATTGTATGATATACATACTCTCCTTTCTAAAATTATATTATAATTATACACATTTATAGCTATAATTTCAAGTTTATTTAATACTTCTAGCCATTTCTAAGAAAGGTGTAAGTATATCAAAAAACATATCTATTTCTTCAAATGTATTTTCACACGAAAAACTTACTCTTATACTTCCGTTTATACTTTCTTGATTAAGATTTATTGCTTTAAGTATTTTGCTGTCTCCTTTATTACCCGAACAAGCAGACCCCGTAGATACATATATATCATTTGTTGATAAATAATTAAGAAGCACCTCTGCCCTAACACCTTTAAATGAAATATTTACTATAGAGGGCGAGGAATTAATTGGAGTATTTATATCGACATTTTTTATTTCACTTAATCTAAATAAATAATAATCTTTTATTTTTTTTATTTTTTCTATATCCTCTTTTTTGTATAAACTTATTGCTTTTAAAAATCCACAAACTAATTCATTTGGAAATGTTCTATGTATTAATCCATTAGAATTATTTTCTCCGTATATCTGTTCCTTATATTTAACATTTTTAGATATATACAAAGCTCCTATACCTTTAGGACCTCCTATTTTATGAGAACTAATACTAAGTAAATCTACTTTAATTTTTGAAAAATCAACATCTATATGATTTAATCCTTGTACAAAATCTATATGTAAATATGTATTTTTATTTTTATTTTTAATTATTTCACCTATTTCTTTCATATTTTGAACAGTTCCAAGCTCATTATTAACTCCTATAATTGATACAAGTATAGTATCTTCTCTTATTGCATTTTTCAAATACTCAAGGTCTATATTACCATATCCATCAACTGGTATATATTCTAATTCATAACCTTCTTGAGATAATTCTTTAGCACATATTTCTACACTTGCATGTTCTATACTAGATATTAAAAAATGACCTTTTTTATATTTTCTAATTACACTTGTTAATGCTATATTATTAGCTTCTCCTCCCCCAGTAGTAAACACAAATTCATTAGGATTTAGTCCTAATCTATCTTTTAAAATTTTTTTCTTTTCCTCTAAATATTTACTAAATTTTAAAGAGATCGTATAATTTGCATCAAGATTTGCAAAGTATTCATCCATAACTTTTAACATTTCATCTTTAACTTCTTTTTTTACTTTAGTCGTTGCAGAATTATCAAAATATATCATTTTACCTCCAAAAGAAAATAAGAGTAGAAGCTCTACTCTTATCTAAATATCTTATAATCTATATTACTAAATATATTATCTCTATTTTCAATTTCAGATAACCATTCTTCATCTATACTATTATTTTTTATATCTTCATAAAGTTTAAATAATCTATAAGTATGATCACTAACTTTTTTCTGAGCATATCCAACCATAGTCTTAGTAAACATAATAAACGGCCAACAAGAAGTTTGCGCCATCAACAGTTCTCTACTTGCTTGATTTAAAGCTCTGATCATAAGAGGATTTTCAGTTTCAATTTTAGATATTTCTATCATTTTTTCTGCTGCTTTATGTAAATGTCTATAAATATAATCATTTGACCCATCTACCCAAACATCAAAATAACCATTAGCTCCCCAACTAGACATACTCAAATCTACAATTTGATTAACTTTATATATATCTAAATACTTCGATGGTGTAATACTTGAAAAATTACTTTCTTTAATTGCTCTAAATATATATTCTAAAAATATTGGTCCTTCATACCACCAATGACCATAAAGTTCAGCATCATAAGGTGATACTATTATAGGTTTTCTATATTTCATCTTACTTGACAAATATTCAAGCTGTTTGCTTCTATTAAATACAAAATTATATGCATGACCTATCGCTTTATTTCTTGCCACATCTGGATCGTATACTTTTTTATAAGTTCCATTTTTATCAGTTATTGCATGATATTTTATACCCATATTACGTCTTATTCCATCACTATGTAAATAAGGTTTAACATAATCATAATCTAACTCATAAGCTACATCTTTATGAAATTCTCTATAATCTCCATCTCCAGGATAACCTACTTCTGAAGACCATACTTGTTCTGATGATTCTAGATCTCTTGCAAAAGCCGCAATTCCATTTTTAGTATATACTGATGAGTATACACCATATATTGGTCTTGGATTTGAATTTAAAATACCATGAGCATCCACTAAGAAATATCTTATTCCTTCTTCTTTTAAATAAGAGTCTTGTCCGTTATAATAAGCACATTCTGCAAGCCAAATACCTTTAGGTTCTCTTCCAAAGTGTTTCATATAATCCATTTTAGCCATCCTTACCTGTGCACGAACAGCATTAGGTATATCTTTCATCATAGGCAACAT
>NZ_CDRRBS010000040.1:0-9475 GCF_977040545.1 Pseudostreptobacillus sp.
AATTTTAATAATTTCTTTTTCAGTTTCCTTTTTTATAAGCATATTTTTATATACCCCAGATAATGAATAAATAGATATTAAACTAATACTAATTACAACTACAACTTCAATTAAACTAAAACCTTTATTTTTCAATCCAACCCCTCCTTTTTAATTATATTTTATTCTATTTTTAATTTTTAGTCAACATAAAAAGCACTTAATAATTTAAGAAAATAAATTCCTAATTTTAAGTGCTTTTTTTTATAAAAATAATATTTAATCTTCTAATGAATATTCAATTTTTGATAATCTATAATAATAATTCCATCTCTCTTTAGCATTTTCCAGATTTAATTCAAATAATTCTTTAGCATGCTCTGGATTAGTTTTTTGAAGAGAAGTAAATCTAGATTCACTCATTAAAAAATCAATGTACTTATCCCAATTTGGTTTTCTTGAATCTAGCTGTAAAGGATTTTTCCCATTCTTTATACGTCTTGGATCAAATCTTAATAAAGGCCAATAACCTACTTCAGTTGCTAGTTTTTCTTGTTCTTGTGCTACTCCCATTCCCCCTTTAATTCCATGTGCTATACATGGAGAGTAAGCTATAACTATCGCAGGTCCATCAAATTCTTGTGCTTCTTTTAAAGCTCTTAAAGTTTGATTTTGATTAGCTCCCATAGAAACTTTAGCAACATAAATATCACTATAACTCATCATAATTGCAGCTAAATCTTTTTTCTTTTTTCTTTTACCATTATTAGTAAATTTAGCTACCGAACCTATCGTAGAAGCTGATGAAGATTGTCCACCTGTATTAGAATAAACTTCTGTGTCTAATACTAACATTTTAATATTATCTCCTGTTCCTAAAACATGATCTAATCCACTAAATCCAATATCATAAGCCCAACCATCTCCTCCTATAACCCAAACAGCACGAGGAGTAATATATGCTTTTAATTCTAATGCTTCACTTATTCTTTCATCATTTTCTATTTCTTTTTCCATTTTTTCAAATAAACTATTTTTTATTTCCTGAATCATATTAATATCTTGTTGATTTTCTAATATTTTAACTATATCTTCTTTCAACTCTAAACTAATATTATCACTATCTTTTAATTGATTAAATAATTCTAATAATCTATGTCTTAATTTTTCACTTGCTTGGAGCATTCCATAACCATATTCTGCTGTATCTTCAAAAAGAGATGATGCCCAAGCAGGTCCTTCTCCTTTTTCATTTTTAGTATAAGGTGTTGATGGTGCATATCCACCATAAATTGATGAACATCCTGTAGAATTGGCTATCATCATTCTATCACCATATAGTTGTGTTAAAAGTTTAATATACGGTGTTTCACCACAACCAGCACAAGCTCCTGAAAACTCAAATAAAGGTTTAGAAAATTGTGAACCTTTTACAGTTTCCTTATTAATATATGTATCTTTATACGTAACATTATTATACAAGTAATCTGCATTTTCTTTTTCTCCTTTTTCAAGTTGTTCTTCTATAGGTCTCATTACTAAAGCCTTATTTTTTGCAGGACATACCTCAGCACAAGCACTACACCCTGTACAATCAAGAGGAGATACTTGTATCCTATATCTCAATCTTTCAAGTCCTTTACCTATAGGATTTAGTAAATCCATACCACTTGGTATTCCCTTAAGTTCTTCTTCATCTATTAAAAATGGTCTAATAGCTGCGTGAGGACACACATAAGAACATTGATTACACTGTATACAATGTTCAGGTCGCCATTCCGGTATAAACTTAGCTATAGCTCTCTTTTCATATTCTGCCTCACCATTTTCAAATGTTCCATCTTCAAATCCATCAAATATAGATACAGGTAATTTATCACCTTTTAAAGCAGTAATTGGTTCAGAAATTTTTGCCATAAATGAATTTTTATCCAAACTATTACCATAGTCAAGTGTTAAATATTCATCTTCATCTACTAGGATTTTCCATTCAGGATTTACATATATTTCTTGTATATACATTTCCGTTAAATCTATTACTCTATTATTTTTTTCTACTACATCATCGCCTTTTAATCCATAGTTTTTATAAACATACTCTTTAATCCTATTCTTAGCATCTTCAAAATCAACTATATTACTAATTCTGAAAAAAGCAGTTTGCATAATAGTATTTATTTTGTCCATCATTTTTTCTTCATAAGCTAGCTTGTTTGCATTGATGATATAAAATCTGGCATTAGAAATAGCTAATTGTCTTTTTACTTTTTTAGGTAATAGTTCTAAAAGTTTTTCTTCATCATACATAGTATTTAATAAAAAAATTCCATTTTCTTTAAGTCCTTCTAAAACTTCATATTTTCTAATAAAAGTAAAATTAGAACACGATACAAAATTAGGATTTTTAACTAAATATGTTGACCTTATTGGATAGTTACTAAATCTTAAATGTGATCTAGTTATACCTCCAGCTTTTTTAGAATCATAAGCAAAATATGCTTGTACATATTTATTAGTCATATCTCCTATAATCTTAACACTACTTTTATTAGCACTAACCGTACCATCTGAACCTAACCCATAAAAAAGACAAGACATATCATTAGTATCTGATAAATCAGGATTTTCATATATTGGTAATGAAGTGAATGTAACATCATCTACTATACCAACTGTAAAATGATCCTTAGGTTCTCTTAAAACTAAATTTTTAAATACTGCTATTATTTGTGATGGGTTAACATCTTTTGATGAAAGTCCATAACGACCTCCTACTATACTTTTAATATTAGAATTTCCAAAAAGAGCAGATTTAACATCTAAATAAAGTGGTTCACCATATGAACCTGGTTCTTTAGTCCTATCTAAAACAGCTATTTTTTTTACACTTTCCGGTATAACTTCTACTAAATCATTAACAGAAAATGGTCTATATAGGCTAACTTTAACCATCCCAACCTTTTCTCCTCTTTTATTTAAGAAATCTACTGTTTCTTTTATAGTCTCACATACCGATCCCATTGCTATTATTATATTTCTAGCCTCTTTATGTCCATAATAAGTAAAAGGTTTGTATTCCCTACCTGTAATTTTAGATATTTCTTCCATGTATTCTTTAACTACTTTAATAGAATTTTCATAATATTTATTTTGTGATTCTCTTGCTTGAAAAAATATATCATCATTTTGTGCTGTACCACGAGTTACAGGATTATTAGGATCTAAAGCTCTTTTTCTAAATTCATTAACACTGTTATAATCAATTAATTTCCCTAAATTTTCATATTCCATTATTTCTATTTTTTGCATTTCATGTGATGTTCTAAAGCCATCAAAAAAATGTAAAAATGGTACTCTTGATTTAATTGCTGAAAGATGTGCAACACCTGCTAAATCCATAACTTCTTGTACAGAAGAAGAAGCAAGCATTGCCCACCCAGTCATTCTTGTTGCATATATATCTTGATGATCCCCAAATATTGATAATGCATGAGTTGATATACTTCTTGCCGCAACATGTATAACTCCCGGAAGTAATTCTCCTGATATTTTATACATATTTGGTATTTTTAAAAGTAAACCTTGTGATGCTGTATATGTAGTCGTTAATGCTCCTGATTGCAAACTTCCATGAACTACACCAGCAGCACCTGCTTCTGATTGCATTTCTATAACTTTAGGTATACTCCCAAATAAATTTTTCATATTTCTTGATGACCACACATCAACAAATTCTGCCATAGTCGTTGAAGGTGTAATTGGGTATATAGCTGCAACTTCAGTGAAAGCATAAGAAATATATGCAGCAGCTTCATTTCCATCCATAACCCTTTTCTTTTTTAATTTTTCCATAATTCCTCCTCAAACTAGGCAATTTCTTCCATTGCAGTAGTCTTATTTAAAAAATATTTCAAGTTCTTTATGATTTAATGGTTTAGTACATAAAGAAACTATAATATATGATATTAATGCTATTAATAATGAAGGTACAATATTATGTAATCCATAAATTGAAATACTAAATTGCGACAATATTATCAATACAACAAATCCAGATATTACTGATGCAATTGCACCATATGCTGTACCTCTTTTCCAATATAGACCTATTACCATAGGAACAAAGAATAAAACTTCTTGACCTGAAAAAGCAAATAAATTTATCCAAACTATTAAACTAGATTGATTTATAGATAATAAATATGTAAGTAAACCTATACCCAATGATATAGCTAATGATATTCTTTTAAGCTTATTCTCACTATCATTTCCTTTAGATATAAAATTAATATATATATCTTTTACAATTGCTGAAGAAATAAGAATAAGAACGGAATCAACAGTAGACATAATTGCAGCTAGAGGCCCTCCTATAAATACACCTGCAAGTATAGGATTTAAGTTTTTTAGCGCAAGTGTAGGTATTAATTTATCACTTACATCTATACTTGGTTCTAAATATCTTCCCATAAATCCTACTAAATGCATACCTAATAATAAGAATCCTACTACAAATGTTCCTATTATCATTGCATTATGCATAGCTTTTGAATCTTTAAATCCCATAGCTCTAACAGTAGTTGATGGTATACCAAGAACTCCTATACCAACTAATATCCAGAATGACATTATAAATGGTTTAGCTATAGCTCCACCAGCATCTGGTTTTAATAAATTAGGATTTATCTCTCTTGCTCTACTTACAATATTTCCCATACTTCCTGCTTTATTAAGTATCACTACGAATAATACAAATGTAGCTATCATCATTATTAACCCTTGAACAGCATCATTTACAGTTGCTGCTTTAAATCCTCCAAAAGCTGTATATATTATCGTACAAAAAGCAAATATCATAAGAGCTAATTTATAATCTATACCTATTATACTTTCTATTAATCTTGCTCCACCTACAAATTGAGCAACTATTGATGTCATTAAAAATACTATTGTAAGTAAAGATAACAGTAATACTAAAGTATCATTTTTATATCTTGCACGTATTATATCTATTATTGTCAAGGCATTTAATTTTCTTGAAATAATGGCAAGTTTTTTCCCTAAAATACCAAGTGTTAAGAATATTAAAGGAACTTGTATACAAGCTAGAAGTACCCAACCTAAACCTTTATCATAAGCAATAGATGGACCACTTATAAAAGAAGAAGCACTAATATATGTAGAAACTATAGTCATAGCTAATACAAATCCTCCCATAGTTCTACTTCCTAAATAATAATCTTCTATAAACTTTCCTTCTTTTTTATTATCTTTATTTACATAATAAGCTACATAAAAAGTAATAACTAAATATATTATTAATGGTATTATAATTTCTAATTTATTCATTTTCTTCTATAACCTCCCCTGTTTCAAGGTCTATATTTTTAAAGAAAAATTTTACAACAATATAGACTAATAAATTTACTAAAACAAATCCTAAAACACAAGAATAGAAAAACCAATCAGGTAATCCTAATACATACTTATAATCCTCTACATTTTTAGGCGGATAAATATATGCAAAATAATACCACCATAAAAAATATAAAAAATACAAAAAAATAGTAATCAAAGCTTCTTTATTAATTTGATTCTTCATTTATAACACCTTCTTTCAAAATTATTTTATCTAAAATTAAAAATTTTGGATTCATTGGTTCTTTTTTACCGTTAAATACATATCCTGCCATACGTCTAACTTGTTGTGGCATAAAGGAATTTCCATCAAAGTAAAGCTTACCCTCAACATAACTAACTTTAACATCTCTTATATGATTTTTTAATTTTAATCCCTTATAATTTGTAAATTCAGAAAAATCCATTTTTCCACTTATCTCATTTGCACGCTTTATAATAGTTTTTTCATCAACTCTATGGAATTTTTTAGGATAATAATAGTTATATATACGTCTCTCTACTACATCGGGTAAAATTATACCTTTATCTACTACATACGCTTTTTTAATTTTTAATCCATCTATATCTAAATTATAATCTAATATATCTAAATCGAATTCATTGGCAATAAAATAAATATAGTTTGAATTTGCAGAAACTTTAGCATCTGTCCTACCAGCTTGTTGTAGCCCTTTATATATAACTATTCCTTTTGATATAAGATAAGTTTTAAGTACATTCTTAGTTGTTTTTTTATCTTTAATTTCATCAAATGCATCAAATTTCTTACCTTTATATGATATTTCTAATAAATAACCTAATTTATTTTTTCTCATTATATTCTTTAATTGCTAATTCTAGCAATCTCATCCCATCTTCTATATCTCTTAAATTATTTCCACAAAAAGAAAATCTAACTTCTTTTTTCCCAAGCTCTACATGTTCCCTTGAATAAAACCCATTTCCTGGTGCAAACATTAAAGTTTTACCTTCATATCTAAAATCAGTTAATAACCATTTTGCAAATTTATCAGTATCATCAACCGGAAGAGAGGCAAAGATATAGAATGCTGCATCTGGTTTATTGGCTATTACACCTTCTATTTTTGATAATTTTTCATACATTAAATCACGTCTTTTCTTATATTCCTTATTTACATAATCTATATGTACATCAATTCCTCTTACAAGGCTAGTAGCAGCAAATTGTTCTATTGTAGAAACGGATAATCTAGCTTGACATAATTTCAACATTTGAGTTATTAATTCCTTATTTTTAGAAGCAATAACACCTATTCTTGCACCACATGCACTATAGTGTTTAGAGATACTATCTATTAATATAATTCTATCTGATAGATCGTCAAAAGTTAAAAATGATTTAAAATTAGTTTTATCATCATATATAAATTGTCTATAAACTTCATCTGATATTATGAATATATTATGTTCTTTTGCAAGCCTTTTAATATCTTCTATCTCTCTTTCACTTAATACAACCCCAGTTGGATTACAAGGATTAGAAAAAAGTATGGCTTTTGTCTTAGAAGTTATAAGTTTCTCCATATCTTCATATTTAGGTAATCTATAACCTTCTTCTATTTTAGTTACTATTGGAATAAGATTTGCTCCAGCTATTCTTAAAAAAGAATCATAATTTGAATAATAAGGTTCAGGCACTAACACTTCATCTCCTGGATTACATATTGCATTCATTGCAAATTGAAGTGCCTCACTTCCCCCATTTGTTATTATAATTTCATCTTTTGAAATATTCAAATTATATCTACTATAGTATTCTGAAAAAGCTTCCAAAAGATTATTAAGACCTTGTGAATTTGCATATTTAACAATTTTTTCTTGATATCTTATAAGTCCATTAAAAAAAGAATCTGGAGTTTTAACATCTGGTTGTCCTATATGAAACTCATATATTTTTACTCCATTTTTCCTTGCTTCATCTGCAAGTGGCACAAATTTTCTCACAGGTGAATACTGCATATTTAATACTCTATCTGATAATTTAATCATCTTTTACTCCTTATTATTTTTTAATCACATATATTTTATTACATTTCAATTTTTAAATCAAGTTAATAAAGTAAAAAGTGTAGCAAATTTAATACTACACTTAATATAATTTTATTCTTCTTTTCTTATAATATTTATAATTAAAATCAATAATATTACACAAATAAAAGTCATATATTTATCTATATATATTATAATATAATCACCTACAAGTACACCAGATATAAAACCTAATATTACAGTCCCGTAAAGTTTTGTTTCATCTCTTCTTTTATTTATAACAGCTTCTACTAAACTTCTAGTATTTCCTGTACACATCGTTGACATATAAACCTTACCATAAACTTTTCTAAATGCTTGTACCTGTGCACCTGATACAAATGCAATTAATGAAACAGAAAATACATCTGATGGTATAAAAGGAATTATAAACATTGCCATTATTTCAGTAGATAATATTACTTCTCTCCAAATTTTAATATTAAAATTTTTAAAATTAATTTTTAATATTTCTGTAGTACTAACTCCTAGTATAAAAAATAATATTGGCAACCCATATTTAATAATATTTCTAATATTATCACCTGAAACTCTATTTAAATAATATACCATTCTAACAATATTTCCTGTTATTGCTGTCGCAAAAATACCATCTTTTAACTTATATGAATATATTTCTAACATTCCACCAATAAAAGTAAGTAAAAATGCAACTCTTCTTAATTCTACCTTACTACTAACCTTTAATTCTTTCAAGTTCCTTCACTGCCTCCTCAAAAGAATATACTAAAACTCCATATTTTAGTATAGCTCCTAAAACATAATGATTAATTGCATAAGTAGGTATTTCATACTTACTCGCACTTTTTAATCTAATATCAGAATTAATTGCTATTATTTTTTTACCATTAGACAGGGCTATTCCTAACTCAACCATCACTCCAGGATCATCATTAGTAATATCAGCTAAAAATACATCTGCATTAAGTATAGCATTCGTATCACCATTAAATATATCAAGGGGTGTTGGTAATTTTTCTTTATTTTCATTAAAGGGTTGTTCAATAGGATTGAATAAATCTATACCTTTTATTCTATCTCTTAAAATTTTCCCCTCTTTTAATCTTTGTGCTACTTCAGCTTCATTAAAAAGTCCACCTGCTAAATATACTTTCATTATATAATCACCTCACATATTTATTTTTTATATTCATCTTTCATAATTATTAAAACTATATATTGAATTATAGCAAAAAGTAGAATGTATTGTATAGTGTCTGAATTTATATTTTTAAATATTATTATTAATGTATTAAATGGATTTAATATTAAATCCCATGAATTTAATCTAATAAATCTTCCTATGTATACAGCTACACCAGTTAATATAGATATAAATACATATATTATATGTTTAAACCTATAATTAACTATAAAATTATTTAAAGAAATATAACTAAGTTTTATAGCTATCAGTACAGCAACGAAAATAAGAGAAAGCCTTATCCAATTTGTAAAATTCATAATATATCTAATTCCATGAGTATCTTTTACATAATATTTCATAACAGAAATATGTATTAGATCAGTAAATAAATAAATTACATTCGGAAAAAAAACTAAAGCAATTAAATTGTTAATACATTTAAAAAACTTATTTTTAATTTTAATAAAACTCAACAAAAATGGTATATAAGCAAGAAATATGTTCCATATCAAAAAATAATATTTTGGATATATAGCCAGCAAAATTATTATATATATCAAAATTATAAAAGAATATTTTTTCAAAATTTTATTCATAATCTTCCTCTAAAGGCAGTAACTCCGTATATATTTCATAATCTAACAAATATTCTTGTAATATATTTTTATATTTATCTATTTGTTCTAAATATTTTTTAAGTGTACTATCAATTTCATCATCCATACCTTTAGTTGCATTTAGATCTACTTTAATTTCTACTTTTTCATTATATGTTTGAGTCATAATGATATTACTTAATACGCAAATATTCGACACAACACCGCAAAACTCAACTTCCTCATAATCACTACGACTTAT
>NZ_CDRRBS010000041.1:0-9101 GCF_977040545.1 Pseudostreptobacillus sp.
AAAATCATTTTTATAAATAGAATATGTATCAACAAAAAACTAAAATATTTATCAAACATATTTTTGTGAAAAAATTATTTTATTTTTTAATTTTTTTATATCTTTCACTTAATTATATATCAATTTTTAAAAAATTTTAACTTAATACTGAACTATATTTATTTCATTTTATTTTATAAAATAAATACATAAATATAATTAACACTAAATATGAAAAATTATAAAAATTAAAAACTTTTTATACTATAAACTATAACGCCTTTTATCTTGTAATATATGATATTTTATGATATAATCAATTTGTAAATTAAAAATAAATGGAGGTATTTTACTATGGCAGTAAAAGTAGCAATCAATGGTTTTGGAAGAATAGGAAGATTAGCTTTAAGAGTAATGGCTAACGATCCTAAATTTGATGTAGTAGCTGTAAACGATTTAACTGATGCTAAAACATTAGCACACTTATTCAAATATGATACAGCACAAGGAAGATTCAACGGAACAATAGAAGTTAAAGAAGATGCATTCATCGTTAACGGAAAAGAAGTTAAATCTTTTGCTAAAGCAAATCCTGAAGAATTACCTTGGGGAGAATTAGGTGTAGATGTAGTATTAGAATGTACTGGATTCTTCACTAAGAAAGAAAAAGCTGAAGCTCACATTAAAGCAGGAGCTAAAAAAGTTGTTATTTCAGCACCTGGACAAGGTGACTTAAAAACAGTTGTATTCAACGTTAACCACGAAATATTAGATGGAACAGAAACTGTAATATCTGCAGCTTCTTGTACAACTAACTGTTTAGCACCTATGGCTAAAGTATTACAAGATAAATTTGGAATAGTTAGTGGATCAATGACAACTATACATGCTTATACAGGAGATCAAAACACTTTAGATGCACCTCATAGAAAAGGTGACTTAAGAAGAGCTAGAGCTGCTGCTGCAAATATAGTTCCTAACACAACTGGAGCTGCAAAAGCAATAGGATTAGTTATACCTGAACTTGCTGGAAAATTAGATGGAGCTGCTCAAAGAGTACCTGTACCTACAGGATCATTAACTGAATTAGTTACTATATTAGAAAAGAAAGATTTAACTAAAGAAGAAATTAATGCAGCTATGAAAGAAGCAGCAAACGAAGCATTCGGATACACTGAAGAACCATTAGTATCATCTGATATTATAGGAATTTCAGAAGGATCTTTATTTGATGCAACTCAAACTAAAGTTATAGGATCAGGAGATGCTCAATTAGTTAAAACTGTTGCATGGTATGACAACGAAATGTCATATACTCAACAATTAATAAGAGTATTACACTACTTCGTAAGTTTAATTAAATAATAATATACAAAAAGCCGAATAACATTTCTGTTGTTCGGCTATTTTTTTAATTTATTTATCTTTAATATTAAATATTTCTTTTCCCTTTTTATACCCATATACATAGTCAAGATTAATATTTTCCATAGACTTAAATACTTTTTGTTTAAGACCAGGATTATTTTTTTCTAACTCTTCTAACATATTTTTAATTTCACGTCTTTTACTTGAAGTTTTACCAGCCTCTATTACACAACCACAATTCATTGCTCGTATACCATTAGTCTTAGTAAAATCTATAATGTCTGATTCATGAACTAATACCATAGGTCTTATTAAAACTAACTTCCCTGATGTAGAATCAGCTTTGGGAAGCATCGTTTTTAATGTTCCACCATAAAATAAATTTATTAAAGTAGTTTCTATAACATCATCAAAATGATGACCTAGAGCTAATTTATTATATCCCATATCTTCTATATTTTTATAAAGTATACCTCTTCTCATTTTAGCACAAAGAAAACATGGATAATCCTTAGCCATTTCATTAGCAACTTTCCAAATATTTGTATCTATTATTTCACAATCGATATTAAGTTCTTTTAAATTAAATTTGAAATGTTCTAAATCATCATTTCTAAAACCAGGATTTAAACTTATTGCAGTAAATTCAAAATTAAATCTTTTATCTTTTTTTAATTGTTGAAACAATTTACAAAGAAGTAAAGAATCTTTACCTCCTGAAACAGCTATTGCAATTTTATCCCCTTCTTCTATCAAATTATATTGTAATATCGCTTCAACAAACTTATTATATATACTTTTCTTATACCTATTTACTATACTTTCCTCTATTTCTTCAACTGATTTAAGAGGACAATCAGGTATTATTGCATTACAACTTAAATTTATCATTTTTTCTCCTTAATTTGTCCAGGTACTCCTACGACATTAACATTATCTGGAACATCTTTCATAACTACAGAATTAGCCCCAACTACAACATTATTCCCTATAACTATATTTCCAAGTATTTTTGCTCCTGCTCCTATCATAACATTATTCCCTATAGTTGGATGTCTTTTAAATCCTACTGGTTTTAAATTACCTAATGTTACACCATGATATATCACACAATCATCACCTACTATAGCAGATTCTCCAATAACTACACCTATACCATGATCAAAAAATACTCTTTTACCAATTTTTGCCCCAGGATGAATTTCAATACCAGTAAAAAATCTAGAGATAGTTGATATAAGTCTTGCTAAAAAAAACATTTTTTTTGTATATAACCAATGCGCTAATTTATGATTTATAGCAGCATGAAAAGATGGATACAGAAAAACCTCCATCTTACTTTTTATTGCCGGGTCTTTTTCATATATATTATTTATTTCATCTCTCAACCATTTAAACATTTATTTCTCCTCAAACTTATACGGAGCTACAGAAAGATATTTTTCTCCTCCGTCGGGTGAAATTGTTAAAACTTTTTTACCTTTACCTAACTCTTTGGCTAATCTATATGCTGCAGCAATATTAGCCCCTGATGAAATACCTAAAAATAATCCAAAATCACGTGTAACACGTAAAGCAAAATCTTTTGCTTCTTCATCTGTAACTTTTAATACCCCATCTATTAAACTTCTATCAAAATTTTTAGGTATAAAACCTGTCCCTATACCTGCTATTGTATGTTTACCCGGCATTTCTCCTGAAATTACAGCAGAGTTTGCTGGTTCTACAGCATAAATTTTAGTTTTAGGACTTTTTTCTCTTAATTTTTTAGCAACTCCTGTCAAAGTACCAGATGACCCAACAGCTGTTACAAATACATCTAAATCAGGTATGTCTTCTAAAATTTCATCCCCTGTACTTTCATAATGTTTATTAGGATTTGCATAATTTTCAAATTGTTGAGGTAAAAAATAATCTTCATTTTCATTTACTAACCTTAAAGCTTCATTTATCGCCCCAGTCATTCCTTCATCACCAGGTGTTAATCTTAAATCAACGCCTAACGCCCTCAAAGTATCTTTTCTTTCTTGTGTCATGCTTTCAGGCATAACAATTATTACATTATAACCTTTTGCCCTACCTACAAGCCCTAATGATATTCCAGTATTACCTGATGAAGGCTCAACTATAGTTGATCCTTTTTTTAATTTACCTGATTTTTCAGCAGATTCTATCATACCAAGAGCTGCTCTATCTTTTACACTACCCCCGATATTAAATTTTTCAAGTTTAACATAAACATCTGCTACATCATTTCCAAAATCTAATTTTATTATTGGTGTATTCCCTATTAATTCTAAAATACTATTGTATATCATTATTCCTCCTCTATTATTTATTAATATTATAATTTTATCATAATAATATATGAAAGTAAAACTATTTAATTTAAATTATTAAATTAATAAAATGGAGATCATATAGATCTCCATCAAATATATCTTAATAAATTATTTTAAATTTAATATTTGTTGTTCTAATTGTTCTGCACCTTCTATTTTATCTTTTTTAGCTTCTCTTACATATTTAAGAGCAAGTCCTTTATTTCCTTTTGAACCTTGTACAAATGCTAAAACCATATTTGCTTCTTTATTTTTATCATCTTTTAATGCTTTATTTGCATAATCTTCTGCACCATCTAAGTAACCTAAATTAACAAAACCATTAGCTATTAAAATATTTAAATGTTTCTTAACATCATCTTTAATATCTTTATTTTCCTTTAATTCCTTAATTGTATCGTTTACAACTTTAGTATTTTTAGCAATTTCTGCAAGAAGTATTACATCTAAATAAAATTCTTGTGTTTTTGTAGCATTTTTTAAAATTATAGCTTTATCTAATGCTTTATTTAAATCTCCCTTAGAATTATAGATTTGATATAATAAATTTTCTGATTCTAAACTATTATTCGATAATTTTTCTGCTTCTAAGGCAAATTTTTCTGCTTCATCTAATTTATTTAAAGATATATTTGCATAAGATTTATACATATTTCCATAAACTTTAGCTTCAGTTGAATTTAAAGCAATTAATAAATCTGCTATTGTTATAGCTTCATTAGGTGATTTTTCAGAAATATAGTCTTCTGCAAGTTTATTATAAAATAATATCTTTTGTTCTTCTGTTAAATTTGGAGTTAATTCTTTGAATAATTTATCTGCTTCAACTTTATTACCTGAAAGTGTATATTCTTTAATTAAAGCCACTTTATATCCTAACTCTTTTGAATTTAATTTAGCTAATTCATTTAAATAAGATATTCTTTCGTTTCTATTATTTGAAATTCCATAAAGTTGAGTATATACAAACTCTTTAACTTGATTAGTTGAAACTGAATCATTTAAAATTTCATTTAAATATTTTTTACTTTCATCTAATTTATTTTGAGATGCCTTTAATCTTGCAAGTTCAATTTTTGCTTGTATTGTATACTCATCACTTTTTTGTTTTGAAATATTTACTAAATCACTTTCTAATTTTTCTATATTTTTTGTTGAACTATAATTTTTAGCTGCTGTTTCTAAATCTTCTTTTGTTCCAGCCATTCCTAAAGTTGTAGCTATTATCGCTGTAAGTATCATTAATTTTCTTTTCATTCTTATTACCCTAAGTACCTTAATACTTCCCTTTCTTTTAAACATATCCCATTATACTACATTTAATTCATCATGTAAACACTTCTAATATATTTCTAATGTAAAGAAAATATTATTCTATTTTTCAATTTGAATATGATTTTGATTTATAGTATAATATATTCAAAATGTAGAAAAGAGGTTATTTATGTCTACTCCATTAATGAAACAATATAGAGAAATAAAAGAAAAATATAAAGAATATATCCTATTTTTCAGATTAGGTGATTTTTATGAAATGTTTTTTGAAGATGCAGAAATCGCTTCTAAAGTATTAGGATTAACATTAACATCAAGAAATAAAGAAAAAGGAATGAATGTCCCTCTTGCAGGTATACCATTTCATTCTTCTAAACCATATATAGCCAAATTAGTTAATAATGGATATAAAGTAGCAATATGCGAACAAACCGAAGACCCAAAACAAACAAAAGGTTTAGTAAAAAGAGAAGTAATACAAATTGTTACATCAGGAACTATTCAAGATATAGATTTTATTGATTCTAAATCTAATAATTATCTTGCTTGTATTACACATTTTAACAATACATACGCAATATCTTTTATAGATATTACAACTGGTGAATTTAAAGTAATAGAAACTGATGAAGATAATTTAGTTAGTGAAATATATAAAATAGAACCTAGTGAATTAATATTTACAAATACTGTATCCGACAAGATAAATCATCTGATAGAAAAACTTAATATTAACACTAGTATAGTTTCAAAAATTAATGATAGTGAAA
The DNA here is from genome assembly GCF_977040545.1 of Pseudostreptobacillus sp. Classification (NCBI taxonomy): domain Bacteria; kingdom Fusobacteriati; phylum Fusobacteriota; class Fusobacteriia; order Fusobacteriales; family Leptotrichiaceae; genus Pseudostreptobacillus; species Pseudostreptobacillus sp. The sequence continues at coordinate 5,735 of NZ_CDRRBS010000041.1, forward strand.
AATTCTTAAAAGATTATTTCAATATAGCTTCACTTGATAGTTTTGGAATATATGGAAAGAAAAATATAATAGATGCTTGTGCTTTAATACTTGACTATATATTAACATTACAATTTAACAATGAATTAAATATACAAAGAATAGAAGTTATTAATAAATCAAATTTTGTTGAACTTTCTTCTTCTACTCTTAGAAATTTAGAAATTTCTAAAAATCAAAGAGATAAAAATACTTATGGTTCTCTACTTTGGGTATTAGATAAATGTAAAAGTTCTAATGGTTCAAGAAAATTAAAACAATTATTACAAGCTCCATTACTTGATATCCAAGAAATAAATTCTAGATTTAATGATATTGAATACTTAAGTAAAGAAATATTAATTAGAGAAGAAATTAGAGAATTACTTGATAATGTATATGATATAGAAAGACTTATGGGAAAAATAATATTTTCAAATGAAAATGGTAAAGATTTAATTTCTCTTAAAAATACTATAGACTCTAGTTTTAAAATAAAAAATCTTTGGCCTGAAAAATTTGAAAATATAGATTTTAATTCACTTCAAGATATATATAATAAAATAGACAAAACAATACTTGAATCTGCTCCTTTTTCTGTAAGAGAAGGAAATATGATTAAATCAGGAATAGATCCTCAATTAGATGAATTAAGAGATATTATGAATAATGGTACAAGTATATTACTTGATATAGAAAATAGAGAAAAAGAAAGAACGGGAATTAAAAATTTAAAAATTAAGTATAACAATGTATTTGGATATTTTATAGAAGTGTCTAAATCTAATATCGATGCAGTTCCTGACACATACATACGTAAACAAACAATATCTAATGCAGAAAGATATATAACTGAAGAGATAAAAAGCTATGAAGATAAAATAATAAACTCACGTACAAAAATAGCAGAAATTGAATATGCAATACTTAAAAATTTGAGTTCATATATTAAAAACTTCAAAAAAATATTTATTGAACTTTCTAGTATTTTAGCTTATATAGATATTATAATATCATTTACCATAGTATCTATGGAAAATGGTTACGTTAAACCACTATTTAATAATAATGGTATATATGATATCAAAAAAGGTAGACACCCTGTTGTTGAAAAACTAATTGGAGATCAAATATTTGTTTCTAATGATATATATTTTGATAATAAAGAAAGATTTATAATTCTTACTGGTCCTAATATGTCAGGTAAATCTACATATATGAAACAAATTGCTTTAATTTCAATAATGGCACAAATTGGTTGTTTCGTACCAGCAGACTACGCTAATATTTCTATTGTAGATAAAGTTCTTACAAGAATAGGGGCAAGTGATGATATAATTACTGGGCAATCTACATTTATGGTTGAAATGAGTGAAGTTGCAAGTATAATTAATTCTGCTACTCCTAATTCATTAATTATACTTGATGAAGTTGGACGTGGTACTTCTACTTATGATGGATTAGCTATAGCTAGCTCTATATCTAAATATATAGTAGAAAATATTAATGCAAAAACCATATTTGCTACTCATTATCATGAGTTAACTGATCTTGAAAATAGATATGATAATATATTAAATTATAGGATAGAAGTTGAAGAAAAAGAAGGTCGGGTTAATTTCTTAAGAACTATAATTAAAGGTGGAGCTGATAAATCTTACGGTATAGAGGTTGCTAAACTTGCTGGTTTACCTAAAGTTATTATAAAAGAATCTAAAAAAATATTAAAATCTCTTGAAGAATCAAAAAAAGATTCACAACTTAACTTATTTGATAGTATAGAATATACTGAATATGATAAGTTAGAAGAAATGGAAGAGAAAATAAATGAACTTAGAAATAAAATTAACAACATAAAAAATATTGATACTAATAATATGACTCCTTTAGACGCATTAATATTAATAAATAAATTAAAAGATGAAATTTAAAATTTCATCTTTTTTTAAATTTTAATCATAAATTAAATTAATGATTATATTAATAAATTATATACTTAAATTATTGACTTTTTTGTGCTAATATTGTAAAATATGTTAAATTAATAGAAGAAAAGGGGAAATAAATCATGAAAAATATGTTAAAATTTATATTCAAAAGAATATTTACTGGTCTAATAACATTATTCCTAGTAATAACTATAACATTTTTCCTATTACATAAATTACCTGGAGATCCTTTTGAGAGTGAAAAAGCTATTCCGCCTCAAGTAAAAGCTAATCTTATGGTTAAATATGGAATGGATAAACCAATAGGAATTCAATATGTTAACTATTTAAAAAATGTAGCTAAGGGAGATCTTGGTATTTCTATGAAAGAAAAGGGAAGAACAGTTAATTCTGTTATAAAAACATCTTTCCCAGTATCTGCTGATTTAGGTATAAGAGCAGTAATATTTGGACTGATATTTGGAATACCTTTAGGTATAATTGCTGCACTTAATAGAGGAAAAAAACTAGATTATTCATCTATGATAATAGCTGTTATAGGAATATCTGTTCCTAGCTTTGTTATAGCAGGAATATTACAACTATATGCAGTAGATGTACACAAAGCTATACTTATAAATAAATTACATTTACCATTAGGAAAAATACTATTAACAGGTTGGGATATGCCTAGTAAAAAAATACTTCCTGTTATAGCATTAGGATTTTTCTCAGTAGCTGAAGTTGCTCGTCTTATGAGAAGTAAAATGATTGAAATTATGGATCAAGACTATATAAAACTTGCAATAGCAAAAGGGGTTAAACCTATAAATATTATACTTAAACATGCATTACGTAATGCAATGTTGCCTATAATAACTGTTATATCTCCATCAATTGCTGCAATACTTACAGGATCTTTCGTAATAGAAACTATGTTTAGTATAGGTGGATTAGGTAAATACTATATAGGTAGTATAGTAGATAGAGATTATACTATGGTATTAGGGGTTACAGTATTTTATTCTGCATTTTTAATATTAATGATGATAATTATGGATATACTTTATGCCTTAGTTGATCCAAAAATTAAGTTAGAAGGAGGGAATTAATATGTCAAAATATAAATATGATAGAGAAAATTATATAACTGTTCCTAGTGATTTTGATTATGTAGGTCCAGATCTTAAAAAAAGTGAAGATATTAATAAACCAAGCACTACTTATTGGAAAGATTCTTGGAGAAGATTTAAAAAAAATAAAGCGGCATTAAGTTTTCTTATACTACTAGGTGTCTATCTATTCTTTGGATTATTTGGTTCATTTTTAAGTAAATATAACTACTACGAACAGCACACACAAGAAATATTTTTAAGTCCTATAAAAGGATTTTCAAAAGGATATTATCTAGGTACTGATTA
>NZ_CDRRBS010000042.1:0-8835 GCF_977040545.1 Pseudostreptobacillus sp.
ACTTTAATGGATGATATTAAACACACATATAAAGTTCAAAATTTATTAGAAGGTAAATATAAATTTAATGAAAATACTAATATAAATGGTAGTTTTGAAGCTAATGTAGATTTACCAATAATGCATGGTGCAATACAGCCAATAAATACTAAACTATATGCTAATTTAAATTTAGTACATAAATTTAATGAAAGTTTAGATTTAAATACTAATATTAATAATAAATTAGATTTAATTTCAGATAAGCAAGTATTAGATTTAAATAAATTTACTGAAGAATTAGGTATTGAGACGACAGTAAACTATAAAGTATTTGAAAATAAAAACGACAAATTAAACTTAATTTCTAAATTAGGATTAGAAAGTAAAACACAATTTAATTATTTTGTTAAGGGAGATACAAAGAAATCTAATGACAAACAAGTAGATAATCATCCTGCTAAAAAAGTAGTTTATTTAGAAGGAAGAGCAATACCATTAGAAAGTTTAAATGTAATAAAATTTGATAATACATTAAATTATGAAAATAAATTAAGTGAAAACTTAAAACTATTTGGAGGGCTTGATGTAAATGCTAAACTTGAATTTTTAGCACTGAGAGATCAAAGATTACATAACTATAAAAATAGAGAACAAGATAGACCTATAAATAAAGTTAATTTAGTTGCAAGTGATTATAGAAAAGTTAATTGGAATGTTGGAGGAAATATAACTATTAATCCTAATATTAAGGTTGAATATAAACCAACTAATAAATTGACATTAATAGGAGGATTAAATACTAAAGTTGTATTTGAGAGAGAAATAGTTAATAAAATTAATAGCTTTAAAGCAAGAGCAGATCATGGAACTTACGGTTGGGCAGATAAAGATTTTGGATTTAAAAAGTTTATTCCAGGATTTAGCTTTAACTTAGAGTATAAATGGTAATAGGAGGTAAAAGTGAATTTAAATAGAAAAGCAGCAAGCTTAGCTATTACTTTAATGGCAGTTGTTTCATGTAGTTCTGTTGGACAGAATTCGGATAACAATAATTCATTAAATAGTAGTAATGCAAATATAAATAAAGAAAATAAAAAGGATTCTAAAGCTAAAGTAACGTTTGTTCATACGTTTGATACTCAAAAAGATAGATTTGAAAAATTTGAAAAGGAAAATAATAAAAAAGGTAATCAAAACTTTGTAGAGAAAGTAAATGCCGATAATTTTAATTTTACAGGAGTAGACTACCTTTATAAAGGAGAAAAATTAAGCGGTTTAGGATATATTACACCTGAAATAAAAATAGAATCTGCTTATGCAGATAATCCTGTTATAGAAGTTTCTAAAAATGATTCTAGATATGAAAAATATAATAAAAGTACTGAAAATGTTAAAGTTGAAGAAATTGCTGAAGGTAAGAAAAAAATAACATTTTTAAATCAAAATACAGTTTATTTAAATTTAGTTGATAAAAATGGAAATACTAAAAAAGTTATGTTAAATAAACCGATTGAAGTAAAAGAAATTCCTGAAGTTAAAGATGGAATAAGATATCAAGAACTTAAAAAAGGTGCAGATAATGGACGTGTTAGTTATTCAGTAGTTACATATAACGGGGGATATGAAGATATCGCTAAAGATTGGAATGAAACATTTGATAAATCTAAGTATGAAGATTTAGATGATTTAGAAGGTTCAAAAATTGTTGATGTTAAAACTTCAGTTAATGGAGTAACTACATATAGTGTTAAAGATGTAGACTTTGGGATAAAATTATCTGATTTCAAAGAAAATTATGAAAAAATATTTTCTGATTTAGATAGATTTACTTTAAAATTTAGTAAAGATGGGAATACAGTAGAAGGTGGATTTAATCCTGATATTGTAGAAAAATTAAAGAGATATGAAAAATCTATTGATAAAAATACTAAATTAGAGTTTGTAACAGAAGTATTAGATGCAAATAAAAATGAAATTGGAATTCATAATATATCTAGAAAAATAATTAAAGATGGTAAAGTTATATTTGAGAAAAAGGAAAAAGCTTTCATAGCATTTCCTGGAACAACTATAGGTGTTGCAGATTCTTCATTTTATGATTTAACACCTGAAGTTGAAGCAAGAAGCTATAGATATACAAATAAATCATTAAATGCATCTGAAGATGATCTAGATGATCCAAATGGAATGTTTAGACCACATGGTTCATTTGTTATGGGAGCGGCTATTGATGAATCAGTTATAGGACAATCTCATTTTTTAGAAAAATATGTTCAAGGTATTAGATTAAAAAGACTATTAAATATGGGATTATCTAGAAACTTTAATGATAAACAATTATTTACTAGAAAAAAATCAGAAGAACAACTTAGCAAAGAACAAGATGCAGAGTATAAGAAATTATTGGCAGAATATGATATTGATGAAAGTAAGAATATAACAAAAGTAGATGAAGCAAATGATGAAGATAGAAAAAAAATAGAAGAACTAGAAAAGCAACTTGGAAATTCTTCTGGAAATAATCAAAACCCACCTGCTGATAATAACAAACCACCAGTTGAAGGTGATAAACCTCCTGTAGACAACACAACACCATCAAATCCTGGTGAAGGTAATACTGGAGGAAGTGGAAGAAGAAGACGTAGACCTAATCCTAAAAATACTACAACTTCAAGCAATCTGGCAGATGATAAAACACCAGAAATTCCTAAAAAAATAGATGATGAAGAAATTGAAAAAGCTAAAAAAGAAAAAGAAAAAGATGAATATAAGCTTAATGATAATGAAACAGAAGAAGGAAAACAAGATAATCCTAAAGATGATGCAAATAAACCATTGACTGATGAAGAAAAGGAAAGAATCTTATTTAATGAAATAAAAACAGGTATAAGAATATTTAATTCAACTAAATTCCGTCAAGAATATAGAATATTTAATAATAGAGTTCAAGCTTTATATAATAAATATAATGCAAGTAAGGATAGATTTGAAAATATATTAAAAATAACTGATAAGTCTGAAAGAGAAAAAGAATTAAAAGCACTTTATCAAGAACTTTATGATATGTTTGAAGAAGCATATATAACTACTGAAAAACAAATGTTAGATTATTCAGATTTACATTTCTCATTAGTAGCTATTGAAGATCCTTTAACAGGAAATTTAGATAGAAGTATAACAGGTAAAAATCTTCCTTTAATGTTAGAAGAAAATAAAAATATTAAAGCAGTTAATATGTCGTATGGTAATGCCTTAAGAGTAGAAGATTATATAGATATAAAAAATATGACTGATGAACAAAAACAACGTGCTGCTGATGCGTATAATAATGATGTTAACTTTAGAGTAGCAGTACAAACTTGGCTTCAAAGTTTAGAAAATGTAGATTTAGGTTCATATAAATCAGTATTACCTGGTGTAGGTAATATACCAAGTGTTTTAAAATACTTTAAGTCACGTGATAAAATAACAAAAGTTGATTATCAAAAATTATTAGATCTTAAATTATTAACAATAAGACATAATTTACTATCTGCTCCAGAGCTTTCAGTTGCTAATAAAGATGTACTTTTAGTTGTAGCTCAAGGAAATACTAAAAATAATTTAAGTAACACAGAAGTAAATTTAACTGGATTTAATAAAGATGGTAAAAAAATAGTTTATGAAGATTTAGATCATGTATATAATAATTCGTTTGGAAGTGTTACAACATACTTAAATTTATTAGCTAAAGAAGAAGCTGACAAAAAAGGTGAAACTTATAAATACAATACAGGATATAGAAAAAATATATTGGGTGTTGTAGGTCTTATGTCAGGTAAATTATCATTTAAACCAAGTGATAAATTCTATGAAGATAAATGGAAACTTGTAACTGTTCCTGGTAATAGAGATATAAATAGTCCGGTAGTTTATGTTGCTGGATTAAAAAATAAATATGATAGTCTATATGCAGAACTTAAAAAAGTTGATGAAACTCCTGACAAATATGCTAAAGAATATAGAGATGAGTTATTAGCTCAAATTCAATCTATAGATAATTTATTAAAAATAGAAACAGATATAGATGGAAGACCACTTAAAGCTTCATTCACAAGAGCAGGAAAATCTAAGCTTTCAGTAGTAGCATCAGAAGGACATTATGTTTATGCTAAAAGCTTAACTAAAGAAGAAAGAGAAAAGATGTCTGAAAATGATAGAGATTCTATTGAATTTGCTGAAAAACATGGAATTAATTTTGCTTCAGCAATAGGTTCTTCTTTTGCAGCTCCTAGAGTAACAGCAATAGCTGGTGAAGTAGGAACAAGATTCCCTTGGATGAAAGCTCAACAAGTTAAGCAAGTAATTTTAACAACAGCAGATGATGACTATAACATAATAGGAAACGAACCTGATATTGATTTAAATAAAGGTTATACATTTGATTTAACTGGACAATTAGGTCCTGATGAAAATCTTGGTTGGGGTATGGCTAATAAATATAGAGCATACAATGGTCCAGGAAGATTTGTAAAAGCATTAACTAGAGAATTAGGTGAAGAAAACTTTGTGGCAGATGTTCCTTATGGATTCTATGAATTTAAAAATAATATTAAAGGTAAGTTTGAGATTGGTCAATATTTTGAAAGTAGAAAATTATTAGATGCAAATGATGGAATTATTTATGATGAATTAAGTAAATATAGTAAAGAATTTGTTTTAAGTAAAGAATTTGGTAAAGATGATAAATCTAAGAAATTAAAAGATGTTTTAGAATCTAGAAATAAAACTTTAGATTATATGTATAATGTTGTAGAACCTAAGATAAAAGCTCTTTATAATGCTTTAGATGATGAAGAAAAAGAATTATTTGAAGATGCAGGAATTACTAAAAAAGGTCAAGGAACATTAATGTTATCAGGAGAGAATACATATAAAGCTAAAAGTATAGTTGAAGAAGGAACTTTAGTATTAGGAGCTAGAAATACTTCAGACTTTGAGGTTAAAGAAAAAGGAAAATTAAAACTTGATGTTGTGTATAATCAAAAGAGAAAAGATAAAGAAATACAAATTGATTATGAATATGTTCCAGAGTTGACAGGAAGTATAACAAATGAAGGAGAAGTATATTCATATTCTAAATATGATATATTGAAAAATAAATATAAGCCAGTAAATAAAGGTAAAACATATATATCAGCTCAAGCTCATTTCCAAATTGATGAGTTAGATTTAAGTTCTGTAGATGCGTTTAATTTTGATGTATTTAGAAAAAAAGGAATGAATATATTTGATCTTAATCAATATGCAGAAGAAGTACCAGATCCAGACAATAAAGGTAAATTAGTTAAAAAGATTACATTACCTAAAAATCCAGATGAAGTAACTTTCTTAACAGTTAATAAATTGAATAAAAAATATTTAGATAAAGTTCAATTAGGTGATATCCAATTAACACCATTTATTAAGATGACTATTGAGAAAGAAGAGCTTAAAGATGATAAAGAGAATGTTAAGTTAATTGGTAAATTAATAAGAAAAGATTCAGAAAGTAATCCAGCTCCACAAGCTTCAAGAATAAGAGCAGCATTAAAAGAAGAATTATTAAATTCAGATGATGTACGTTCTAAAATATTATCGGCTGCAATAGAGTCGTTAGATTGGATGGAAGGAAATGATAAAACATTAAGTGGAGAAATATTAGCAAATTCTCAATTAGTTGGGTATGATGTAGCTAATTTAAAATCAAACTTAATTAAAGAAAGACTTGCCACTGATATAAAAATTGGTAAATCAGCAATATATTTTGATACAATAACATCAAATAGATTTGCCTTTGATAAAAATAAAGGTGACAAAAATGTTCTAACTAATGGATTTAATTTAGGAACATATTATAGATCAAAAAATAATACAACAGGAATTTCTTTAAATTACAGTAATTCAGCATTATTTGATTATGTATTACCATTATTAGATGTTAGAGAACCTATAAATCCTAAATTAACAGCAGAAGAAAAACAAAAAGAACTTGATAGAAGAAAAGTAAAAACATTAAGTGGAAATGTTTATGCTAATATTTTAGGTTTAAATACATATAATAAATTTGAACTAAATAATGGATATTTAACTTCAATATTAAGTTTAGATATAATATCTAAAGATACATCAAGAAAAGTTCTTGATAGAGAAGTAAGAAATATGCAATCAACTGATGTAATGACTAATTTAAATCTAGAAGGTGGATATAAATTTGAATTACCTAAAAATGTAACTTTAGAGCCATTTGTAGGATTAGATATGATTACTTACTTAAGAGGACAATTTAATGAATCTGCTCCTTCATATAGAGATGCAAATTACAAAGAGGTAGAAAATACTGAATTTGGATATAAATCTGATCAAACAGAAGTTAACTTCAAAGCTAATATGACTATAGGTTCAAGAGTTAGATTTACATTAAAAAATAATTGGAACATTGGAGGATTTGCTTCATACACTAAATATTTAACAGATCCAATTCTTAAAACTAAAGCAGAGTTAGCAAATTACAAATTTAGAGATGAAGTTAAGGGTATAACTCTTGAAGATAATGTATTTAATTATGGAATAGACGCTAGATATACATTAAAAGATAATATAGAATTTAAATTATCTTATTCAGGTAAAAATTTAAAAACTCATGGATTAAGTACAGGAATAAGATTCCAATTCTAGTAAGGAGAAAATAAAATATGAAAAAGATGATAATAGCAACTTTTGTACTTGCAAGTATCGCAAATGCAAAATTACCAGTTAATATATCTGTTGGCTTATCTTCTGCGTATGATAAATTAAATATATCTCAAGCCGAATTTAAAAAATTCGGCTTGGATGAAATAGTAAAAGGTGAATATAACTCAAATATTTTAGTTAGTAAAGCTAATGTTGATGTTACTTATCCAGTTAAAATTCAAAATTTAAATTTATCATTTGGTTTAGGAGTGGACACTTTTATTGAAGCTAAAATCACTAAAGATACTATTAAAGTAGAGCCTAAAGAAAAATCTTCTAGTGATAAACAATTAGAAAGAGAAACATTTTTATTGAATGAAGAATATGAAAATAAAAAGTTTACTTATGATATTGCAAAAATAAAATATGATGAATTAAATGATATTCTTGCAAATAGTGAGCAGAAAGTTGATACACTAAATAAGGAAATTGAAGGATATCAAAAAATGATGGATAAAAGTGAAAAAGATAAAGAAGAATATCAAAAAATTTATGACAAAAGAGATGCACAAGCTAAAAAGTTACGTTTAGAACTGAAAGCAATAGAAGATGAAATGATTGCAAAACAAAAAAGTGCTGAAAGTTTAACAAATCAAGATGATATAGATGCCTTAGTAACAGAATTAAAAGCAAAACAAGCTAAATATCTTATTTTAAATAAGGTTTATACTAAAGTTGTAGAAGATAGACAAACGAGTTTTTCTAATTTAGAAGAATTAAAATTATTACCTACTGTAAAAAAACAAAAGGAAAAAGAATTAGAAGAATATATGAAAAAAATTGAAGAAGTTAATGAAAAAGCTGATACAATAGTACAAAACTTTGAAAAGGAAAAAACTATATTTAATGAAGTAAAAGCTAGAAAAGAAGAAAATGATAAACTTCATAAAAAAAATGAAGAAAAAACTTTAAATAATAAAAATTCTAGTGATATTTTTAATAAATTAAATTCAAAAATTAATTTTGGTACTTCGGTTTATGTTTTAACAGAAGCTAATTTTAAAATTTATAACGATTTAGAGGGGTATGTAAATACTAAATTAGGAGTAAAGATATCTCCTAATGAACTTTATACTGTTGCTAAAGAATTAGAAAATGAAAAAGCTACAATAAATGGTAAGGAATATAAAGTACCTGTGGATACACCATTTATTTTAATAAAACCTAAAGTAGAATTTGGATTAGGTGTTAAATATAAAGGATTCAAAGGTGGATTAACAACTGCGTATAATTCTGGACTTATAGGGTTAAATCTAGGATATGAATTTTAATTAATATTTTTTAAGGGAAAAGTTTAATTCTTTTCCCTTTTATATTTTACAAATATATTTTGAAATATATTTTGATTTTGGGATGAACCTGTCAAATAAGAATCCTTATAAATATTCAAAAGATATAAAAGCTGAAGAAATGCTCTATTATATGAGGGCAATGGTAATGATGTTCAAGGATAATATGGAAATGACAAATCCAAGGGCAAGAGTCAGAACAATGAACAGAAAGATAGGAATTGAAGCATTTGAAGAAATATTTAAGGAATATTTTGAGAAAGCAAAAAAGGAAGTAGATTCTGTAATTGATATAAAGGAACTCTATAAAGATGTAAAAACACAGGAAAAATTATTTGAGTGGAGCAAGGAAGTGGACTTTGTCTCTGAAGGAATAGATGAGGAGCTTCTTATAAATGTCAGGGAAAGCTATAGACAAAAAGGAATTTATGCTGTAAAACTGAAATTTGCAGGTGGAGTTATAAGAAGAAAACAACTGGAAGGAATTCTTGAATATTTAGAAAGCTTAAATCATGAAATAAAAATAAAACTTACAAATAATCAGGAAATTATAGTTTTCAATTTAAATGGTGAAGAAACTTTACATATTTTGAAAAATTTTGAAGAAAGACTTATAAGAAGCGCTTTTGAAGATACAATTACGTGTACAGGTGTTCCAAGATGCAGATTGGCAATAACATCCAGTAAAAGTGCATTTGATAAGATATTAAAGAAATTTGACACCAATGATGCAACATTAAAAAAAGAATTACCACAGCTGAGAATGTCAGGATGCCCTAATTCATGCAGTCTGACTTTTAAGGGAGATTTC
>NZ_CDRRBS010000043.1:0-8772 GCF_977040545.1 Pseudostreptobacillus sp.
GTTATATTTATACTTTTGAAATTTGTAATAAATAATAAATGTGATGAAAAGAGTGATAAAGATGAGCATATAATTTAAATTTTGATAAATTTATTTTTAAAGGAGAAATAGATGCAAAAAAATATATTAAAGTTGATAGACAAAAAGATTTTTGTTATATTAGTTATTTTTAGAATTATTTTAAGTTTACACAATGGAGTAATATCATTTTTGATGAAAGTTATTTTAGATGAAATATTTAATAAAAATATTAAAATTATAAACACAATATTTTTAATTATAATAGTTATAACAATATTTCATGCTTATATTTATTATATATATGGTATTAGTCTTGAAAAAATGAAAAATAAATTGATGGAAAATATTACTTTTAATATTGTAAATAAATATTTGAGAGATACTAATGACGATTTTAATTTAGGTAATTTTACTACCTTAATTAATGAAGATGTGTATAACTTAAGTGATTATTTAATGTATGGATTTTTCCCTATATTAGATTTTTCTATTATGCTAATAGTAGGCTTTGTATATATTTTATTTTTTTCATTTAAAGCCTTTTTCCTATATCTATTTATAGGGTTAATATTTTTATACTATTCAAAGAAAAACTATAATATAGCATATGTTCAAAATGTAGGGTATTACGAAAAAGAAGATAGACATAAGGCTTATTTTGAAAGTATTATAAAAAATATACCTATTTTTCAAGTATATAATATTTTAAAATGGGCATTGGTAAAACATGAGCTTATTTACAAAGAAAAAATGAAAGAATATGATAGTGTAGCTTCTTCTATTTCAAAAATTGATAGTTTTTTTACAAGTGGAATATATTTTGTGCAGATACTTACATTTATTCTAGGTATGTATTTAGTATTTGTTAAAGAATTAACTTTACCTGAAATGGTATCTATATGGAATATAGGGGTGGGTTCAATAATTTATGTATTTATAGATCTTTTCCCTATAGTAAATTATATGATTATTCAAAAAACTTCCATAGAAAGAATAGAAAAACATATATTTTTAAAAGATGAAAATTATATAGAAAATATATGTTTTAGTGATGATGTAGATGGGATAAAAGGAGAAAATATTAATTTTTTATATGATGATAAAAATGTTTTAGAAAATTTATCATTTAATTTTCCAAATAAAAGTATCTCGTATATATTAGGTAAAAATGGAAGTGGTAAAAGTACTTTACTTAAATTACTCTTAAATGAATTAAAATTAAATAGTGGTAAAATATATACGAATATACATGATTTAAAATTTGTATTTGTTAGTCAAAAAAATACTTTATTTACTGCAAGTATATATGAAAATATATGTTTAAGTAGAAGAATATCAAAAGAAAAATTAGAATATATTTTACAAAAACTAAATATAATAGAAGTTATATATAAATTACCTAATGGATTAAATAGTATATATAATGAGGAGGTAAATTTTTCTGGTGGAGAAATTAGAAGAATTGCAATAGCTAGAGCTATATTAAATGATTTTGACTATATTTTACTTGATGAGCCTTTTTCAGATTTAGATAAAGTAAACCAAGATTTACTGATGGATTATCTATTAGAATTAAAAAAAGAAAAAGGAATAATAATTATTACACATACTACAGATATGATATTAGAAAGTGATAATGTTTTAAGGTTAGGTGATAGTAAATGAAAAATATTATTAAATTATGTAGAGAAATCAAAGTGTATTATATATGGAATATAGCTATAATATTTGCTATTTTAGAATTTTTAATAGCAAGAGGAATAATTAAATTAGAAGAAAATTTTAACAGTAAAAATATATCTATTCTTTTATTATTGATATTATTTTTATCTTTAATAGGATATTATTTAAATAAAAAAATATATTTAAAAGAAAAGGAATATAAGCAAAAGATAAATTCTGATATATTAACTTCCCTTACTAAAAAAGAATATATGAAAATTGATGAGAGTTTAGATGGAGAAATAATGACACTTTTAATATATGATAGTGATATAGTTTCTAAGGCATATATATCTGATTTAACAAAAATAGTTATAGGAATATTATCTTTTATTGCAGCAACTGTATTTGGATTTTTAACTTCTATTAGTCTTACTGTATTTTCATTAATTTTATGTCCGATGTCTTTATTAATATTTAAATATATTTCAGATAATATAGAAAAATCATGGAAATTAAGACAAGAAAGCAAAGAGAATAGTCAACAAATATTGAAGGAAATATTTGAAAATAAATCATTTCTAAAGATACTTAAAAGTGAAAATTTTGCAATAAAATTACTTAAAGATAGATATATTAAATTTTTAGATAGTAATTATGAAAATTCAAAACTTCAATGGAAGCTTTATACACTATCTATGTTATCGGGTCTTTTATTTGATAGTTTAAATTTAATGTTTAGTTTTTACCTTATATTAAATAATAAATTAACGATAGGTGGATTTATAGGATTTAGTTTACTTATTAGAAATTTTACCTGGATATTTTATGAACTTCCTAATAATTTAGTGAAAATAAAACAGGCTTATGTATCATTTAAAAGAATAAATGAGTTTACCTATATTGAAAATAGAGACAAATTTGAAGTAAATAATATATTCAGTATTAAATTAGAAAACATTTCTTTTTCATATATTGAAGGAGAAGAAGTTTTAAAAGATATATCTTTTGAGATAAATAAAGAAAATTCCAAAATATCAATATTGGGTAAATCAGGAACAGGTAAAAGTACACTTTTAAAAATTCTTTTGGGAATGTATAAACCTAATAAAGGTAAAATATTTATTAATGATAAAGAAGTAGACCTACTTCCTAAGAATATTTTTAACTACGTTCCTCAAAAAATAGAACTTTTTTCTTTTTCAATTAAAGAAAATATATTAATGGGTAGAGATGTATCTGAAGAGAAATTGAATGAAATAATAGAAAAAACAAATTTAAAAGAATTTATAAAAGAAAAAGGATTAGATTATGAAATAAAACTGAATGAAGAGATAGGTTTATCTTCAGGTCAAATTCAAAAAATAGGTTTGGCAAGAGCATTAGTAGAAGATAAAATATTATTATTAGATGAACCTTTTGCTAATATAGATGATGAAACAGAAAATAAATTATCCGAGTTTTTGTATAAAATTAATTTACCAGTAATACTAATTTCTCATAGAGGAAGCAAGTTTATAGATAAATCTAAAAATATATATTTAAAATAATAGTAGTAAAGTTTAAAAATTGTAATTTTTATATTTATTGTTTGTGATAATATAAATTATAAAAAAGTATCTAAAGAATATACTTTTTAAAACTATATACAAATGATGGTTTTAAAGTTATAAAATTAGATACTTTTTATTATTATTCCTTAAATTTATAGAATTAACGATTTTTTTACTAATTTAAATAGTTTATTAATTTATTTTCTATATATTTTATAAATCAACTTTTTCTTTAAGTAAATATCCTGATATATAGCATAAGATTAATCCTGTAATTATACATATTAAATGTAGTAGTATTGTACTATTTAATAAATAAAAATCGTAATAATAAAAATTGTAATGAAAGATAACTACTAAACTTAATGATATAGTTAAAAATATACTAGCTGATGTTGCTTTTGAACTATTAAATAATATTTTAGATATAACAATAACTAGGTAAATTAAAGATATAAAACAAAAAATTGTTAGACTAGTTGATAGAATTACTGTAATACCTGATTTTAATGTATTTATTTTTAATAATTCTAATAGTATTTCTTTGCTGTTAAATATAGTTGCAGATAAAGCTGAAATATATATAAGGCTGTTATATATAGTAGAATATATCACCTTAGATAATACAATATTAAATTTTTTAATAGGAAGGCTAAATATGAAATATCTTTCATTTGAATAAAAATCTCTAATCATTATAGATAAACTACGAGTAAATACAAATATATTGAAGAAAATTAATAGGCTTGTAAATGAAGATATAAATAAAATGCTTGAGTCTGGTTTAAAAATATGTGGATATACTAAACATAATAAGAAAGACATTAAAATATGTAATATCATAGTCTTGCCATCTTTTTTAAATAAATATTTTAAAAATTTAATCATGATTTTTACCTCCAAAATATTCTAAATATAGATCTTCAACAGAAATATTTTTATTTATTCTAATATCTTCTACATTATAAATCTTATCAATATTAGCATCTTTTAAAAACATTACTTGATCAAAAATGTGTTCTATATCTTTAATTAAATGAGTAGAGATTATAGCAGTTGATTCATCAGAAATATTTTCTATAATTAATTTTAATATTTCATTTCTTGTAACTATATCAACACCTGCTATTGGTTCATCTAATATATATATTTTTGCATCTCTTGATAGTATTAATATTAAATTTAATTTTTCTATATTTCCTTTAGATAAATTTTTAATTTTATCTTTTAGATTTAGATTCAATTTATTTATTAAATTTTCAAACTTTTTATCATTGAAATCTGTATAGAAAAATTTAAAGTAATTTCTTGCTTCATTTATATTAAGATCTTTATCTATAAAAGGAGCATCTGGTAAAAAACTAATATATTTATTTGTTTCTTCTGATTTTTTTTCATTGTTTATATAAATTTCACCATTATCTTCTTTAGTTATATTTAAAAGTATTTTCATTAATGTAGTTTTACCACTACCATTAGGACCAAGTAATCCTATTATTTTACCTTTTTCAATATTTAAATTAATATTATCTAATATTATTTTATTTCTATATTTCTTATTTAAATTTTTAATATTAATCATTATTATAAACCTCCTTTATACATTCTATAGTCTCATCTAATGAATATCCTAGTTCTTTCATATTAGATAGAAAATCTTGTATTGATTCATTTAATAAATCTTTTTTAATTTTTTTAATTAAACTATCATCTTCTGTTACAAAATAACCTATTCCTCTTTTGAGAACAATGATATTTTCATTTTCTAATTCTTTATAACTATTTAATACAGTGTTTTGATTTACTGTAAATTTATTAGCTATTTCTCTTACTGATTCAATTTTATCTCCTAAAGAATATTCTTTATTAATTATGCTTTTTAATATAGTATCTTTTATTTGGAGATATATTGGTTTTTTATTATTAAATTGCATACGAACCTCCTTGCTGTTATAGGCATATAGTACACCATAATAAAGCTGTTGTCAAGTGAAAAATTAAATTAACACTAAAAAAATTAATTATAAATATCCCCTTTTTATATACAATTTAGATATAACTAGGACTGATTATGGTTATAAAAAAACTCTTGCAAAGTCCTTATTTTTCTTGTAAAATTAAGAAAAAATAATTACTTATTAGGAGGAAAAATGAAAAATATAAAAAAAGTTTTTGCAGTAGTTGCAACTTTAGGTATAATGGTTGCATGTTCAACAGTTTCTACAACAGAAGGGAAAGAAGTATTTTATCATTCTAAATCAGGATATACTCATTCTCATTTAACTTTAAAACAAGATGATTCATCAACTTATGATGTTGATTTAGAATTTGAAGGAAAAGATTTAGATTTTGAAGTGAAAAAAGTTGCTGATAATAAATTTGAAGGAGAAGGAGCTGTAGTAGAATTTTTAAATAATAATGAAGTTAGAATTACTATAGATGGAAAGGTTATAGAATTCTTTATGCTAGATGGACATGAAGGTCATGGACATGGGCATGAACATCACCATAATCATTAAAAAACTTTAAAAGCGTGTTTTTAACACGTTTTTTTATTTAAAACAAAATAAAAGTTAAAAAATTAACAATTAACTATTTACTTTTTAAAGTTTATGTGGTATACTGAATTCATGAAAGATAAAAAATTCACTTAGTGAATGGTTTGGAGGAAACATGGTTAAAGACATTGAAAGTTTAAGAGAAATGATGGGGAGAGTAAGAGAGGCGCAAGCTAAGTATTCAACATATACTCAAGAGCAAGTTGATAAAATATTTAGAAAAGTTGCTCAAACAATAAATGATAAAAGAATACTTTTAGCTACTATGGCAGTTGAAGAAACTGGTATGGGATTAATAGAAGATAAAGTTATTAAAAATCACTTTGCTTCAGAATATATATACAACAAGTATAAAGATGAAAAAACTTGTGGAGTTTTAGAAGAAGATAAATCTTATGGAGTTAAAAAAGTTGCAACTCCAATAGGTGTTATAGCCGGAGTTATTCCAACAACAAATCCGACATCTACTGCTATATTTAAGATATTACTTGCATTAAAAACAAGAAATGCAATTATAATATCACCACATCCAAGAGCTAAGAACTCTACAATATATGCAGCTAGACTTGCTATGGAAGTTGCTAAAAAATATGGAGCTCCAGATGATATAATATCATGGATAGATGAACCTAGTATGGAACTTTCAAGAGAATTAATGGCAGAAGTTGACTTGATTTTAGCAACTGGAGGACCTGGTATGGTTAAGAGTGCTTATTCATCAGGAACACCTGCAATAGGAGTTGGAGCAGGTAATACACCAGTTATTATAGATGAAAGTGCTGATATTAAAATGACAGTAAACTATATTTTATTATCAAAAACATTTGATAATGGAGTTATATGTGCATCAGAACAAGCAGTAATATTACCTGAATCTAAATATGATATAATTAAACAAGAATTTCTAGATAGAGGGGCTTATGTATTAGCTAAAGATGAAATACAAAAAGTAAGAGATGTAATGTTTATAAATGGTGGATTAAATGCAGATATAGTTGGTCAAAGTGCATATAAAATAGCTAAAATGGCAGGACTTAATATACCTGAATCTTCAAGAGTATTAATAGGTGAAGTTGATGATTATAGTGATGCTGAAGCATTTGCTCATGAAAAATTATCACCAATTTTAGCAATGTATAAAGCTAAAAACTTTAAAGAACAAATGGATATAGCTAAAGCTTTAGTTGAACTTGGAGGACTTGGACATACTTCATGTATCTATATAGATCTTGCTGAACAAGAAAAAATAGATCAATTTGGAAGAGAAATGAAAACAGGAAGAACATTAGTTAATATGCCAGCTTCACTTGGAGCAATAGGGGATGTATTTAACTTCAAATTAGAACCATCATTGACTTTAGGTTGTGGTTCTTGGGGAGGAAACTCAGTATCAGAAAATGTCGGAGTTAAGCATTTATTAAATATTAAAACAGTTGCAGAAAGAAGGGAAAATATGTTGTGGTTTAAAGTTCCTGAAAAAGTATATTTCAAATATGGTTCATTACCGACTGCTTTAGAAGAATTAAAAGGAGAACATAAAAAAGCATTTATAGTTACAGATATGACTTTAGCAGAACTTGGATATACAAATCATATAACTCGTGTTTTAGATGAAATAGGAATAGATTATAGAATATTCTCAGGAGTAAGAGTTGACCCAACATTAAGTTCAACAGAAGCAGGAGCTGCTGCTATGCGTGAATATAATCCTGATGTAATTATAGCACTTGGTGGAGGAGCTGCTATGGATGCTGCTAAGATTATGTGGGTTCTATATGAATATCCAAATATTAGATTTAAAGATTTAGCAATGAGATTTATGGATATACGTAAGAGAATATTCGCATTCCCTAAAATGGGTATAAAATCTAAATTTATTGCTGTTGCAACATCAGCTGGTACAGGATCTGAAGTAACACCATTCTCAGTTATTACAGATGATGCTACTGGAGTTAAATACCCATTAGCAGATTATGAATTAACACCAGATGTTGCTATAAATGATCCAGAATTAATGTTAACTATGCCAAAAGGATTAACAGTTGCATCAGGTATAGATGTATTTACACATGCTATTGAATCTTATGTTTCAATACTAGCAACAGAGTACACTAAACCTTATTCATTAGAAGCAATGAAGATAGTTCTTCAATTCTTGCCAGAATCAGTTGATGGTGGAGCAAGTGCAAGAAAAGCTAAAGAAAAGATGGCTAATGCTTCTTGTATAGCAGGTATGGCATTTGCTAATGCTTTCCTTGGAATATGTCACTCATTAGCACATAAATTAGGAGGTAAATTCCATGTTCCTCACGGTATAGCTAATGCTTTATTACTTGAAGAAGTAATAAGATTTAATGCTGAAGACGCACCAACTAAGATGGGAGTATTCCCTCAATATAGATATCCTGATGCAATAAATAGATATGCAAAAGCAGCTGATTTCTTAGGATTAACTAAACCAGGACAAACTAGAGAAGAAAAAGTTGAAGAATTTATTAAAGCATTAAATGAATTAAAAGACAAGATAGGAATACCTAGAAGTATAAAAGAATGGGGTGTACCTGAAAAAGATTTCTTAGAAGCAGTTGATGAATTAGCTGTAGATGCATTTGATGATCAATGTACACCAGCTAACCCTAGATATCCATTAATTTCTGAATTAAAAGAAATTTACTTAAAATCTTATTATGGAAGAGAAGAGTATAAGAAAAAATTTGGTTCTAAAAAATCAAAAGGTAATAAATAAATTATCCTAAATAATATTATATAGTTAAAATATTGAGAGTAGACTTTAAAAAGTTTGCTCTTTTTATTATTGAATTACATAAAAATTATTGGGGAACTTATTGATGTTATGACATTAAATTTGTTCCCCAATTTTTAATTTATTTATATTATTTTAATTATTGAATTGACTATAATATAGTTCTGAATAGAAACCATTTTTTTCTAATAAATCCTTATGATTTCCTTGTTCA
>NZ_CDRRBS010000044.1:0-8721 GCF_977040545.1 Pseudostreptobacillus sp.
CATCTGTACCTTCTATTATTACTAATTTTCCCACTTTAATCTCCTTAATATTTATCAATTATTACTTTCAAAGAATGCCAACTAAGTGTAGAACATTTAATTCTAGCAGGCATATCCTTTGTTATTTCTAATAGTTTTGCCTCTTCTAACATTTCTTCTTCTAAACTTGAAAGTTCTTCACCATACATCATTTTAAAAAATACATCCAATAATTTTTTAGTTTCATCTAAACTTTTTCCTTTTATCAATTCTACAAGCATAGCAGAAGATGCTGAAGATATAGCACATCCTGATCCTATAAATGATGCATCTTCTATTAATTCATCTTTTATTTTAACTACAAGAGTTAGGTCATCACCACAACTAGGGTTATGACCTCTCTGTATATCTGTAGGATTATCAATTTCCTTTTTTAAATCTTTCCTATTAGAATACTCTAGTATAGTTTGTTGATAAAGCTTGTTTATATCCATTATTACTCCATTATTTTATATCTTTATATTTCAAATATATTTTATATTGATACACTGCATGTTCTATAAATAGAAAAGAAGCAGTGTAAGCTAAAATTCTAACAAAAACTATAGGATTATTTAATATTAATATAGAAATACATACAGAAATTATAGAAGTTAAAATATACATATTTGATCTATGTATATTAATTTTTCTTATTAAAAAAGCTGTAATCATTCTTAATATACCCATCATTAAAATCCAAAAAGCTAAAAATGAAGGTATAAGTAATCCAAGATTAAATAATCCTTGACTTGCCAATAATATACATAATATTACTGTTATTATTGGATTTATCAAGTATATTTTTGAAAATACACGAGAATTTTCTACATAGTATGATAGTTCTCTTAATGCTACTATTAAATTCAATAAAATAAGTATAAGCATTATAGATCCTAGTTCTTCTATAGGCTTAATAAAAGAAAGTATTCCTAGTATAAAAGATGATATACTAAGAATTAAATTTATTTTTTTACTTTTCATACTACCACCTTAATTAATATTCGCCTTCATAAGTCTTATTATTGCAGCTCTATCATTTTCATCTAATTTCATACGTATAAATTTAATAGTTTCTTCAAGTTGAGGTATAGTCATATATTCTAATGCATTAACTCTTCTTCTTGTTTTTTCTATTTCATCTGCCATAAGTTGTGTTGATTTTTCTATTTGAGCAAGTTGTAATAAATCATTCATAACAAAACTCATATCTTCTATAGCTAAATCTAATTCATAACTTGTTTGAGCGAAAGAATAAGGATAAAGATCATTTTCATCTCCAATTTTTTCCAAAGTTATTTCTGGTATTCTAACACTCATAACATTTCTTTTTGTAACATCTACTTCATATTTTATTTTAGGAATAGCAAGTGATTCTTCAAATACAGATTCAGATATTATACTTTTAGCCATTGTAAAATTCTTTAAAGATAAAGATAATTTTTTTTCAACATTTATACGCATTTCCTTATTTTTCTTTATAGTTTCTATAAAAATACGCATAAGTTCATCTTGTTTATCTTTTAATAATTTATGACCTTTTTTAGCTGTTATAAGTTTTGCTTTTAAACGAGTTAATTCCATTCTTGTTGGATTTACATTTAACTTTGCCATAATTAATTTTCCTTTTTATCCAAATATTTTTCTAAATATTCATCTCTAATTCTCTTCAATTCATTTTTAGGTAATATTCTTAAAAGATCCCAACCTAATTCTAAAGTATCTATTATACTTCTATTATTATCAAATCCTTGTCCTACATATTTTTCTTCAAATTCTTGAGCAAATTTAGCAAATTGTTTATCTGTATCTGACAGAGCTGATTCTCCTAAAATTACAGCCAATTCTTTCGCCTCTTTTCCTGTTGCATAAGCTGAAAATAGTTGATTCATTGTATCAGCATGATCTTCACGAGTCTTATTTTTACCTATACCTTTATCTTTAAGTCTTGAAAGTGATGGTAATACATCTATAGGGGGCATAATATTTTTCTTATACAATTCTCTTGATAAAACTATTTGTCCCTCTGTAATATATCCAGTTAAATCTGGAATTGGATGAGTTTTATCATCCTCAGGCATAGTAAGTATAGGAATTTGAGTAATAGATCCCGGTTTACCTTTTAATTTACCAGCTCTTTCATAAAGAGTAGAAAGGTCAGTATATAGATAACCAGGGTATCCACGTCTACCTGGAACTTCTTTTCTTGCAGCTGATATTTCTCTTAATGCCTCACAATAATTAGTTAAATCTGTTATTATTGTAAGAACATGCATTCCTTTTTCAAAAGCAAGATATTCAGCACAAGTAAGTGCCATTCTAGGTGTTGCTATTCTTTCAACAGACGGATCATTTGCAAGATTTATAAACAATACTGATCTATCTATAGCACCTGTTTTTTTGAAATCTTCTATAAAGAATTGTGCTTCTTCATAAGTTATTCCAACTGCTGCAAATACTACTGCAAATTTTTCTCCATCACCTAATACTCTTGCTTGTCTTGCAATTTGTGCTGCAAGTTCAGCATGTGGCATACCTGAACCAGAAAATATTGGAAGTTTTTGACCTCTTACTAAAGTATTTAATCCATCTATAGCTGATATACCTGTTTGAATAAATTCAGAAGGATAATCTCTTGCTACTGGATTTAGAGCTATTCCATTAATATCTAAAGATTTTTCAGCAACAATTTTAGGTCCATTATCTTTTTCTCTACCTAAACCATCAAATACTCTTCCTATCATATCTTCAGAAACTCTAAGTTTTAAAGGTGTTCCAAGAAATCTAACCTTAGAACCCTTCATATTTATTCCAGCTGGTGATTCAAATAATTGAAGTATAGCTTTATCTTCATTTACTTCTAATACTCTTCCTAAACGAGTTTCACCATTTTGTGTTTCTACTTCTACTAACTCTTCATAGCTTACACCTTCAACTCCTTCTACTGTCATTAAAGGTCCAACTATTTCATTTATAGTCTTATATTCTTTTATCACTACATTACCTCCGCTTGTTTTGAGATAAGTTCATCTATTTTTCTTATAACTTCTTTATCTATTTCATCTATTTTTCCTATTTCTTCTTCTGATAAATACTTAGCTCTTGCAATATTTTCCCTAACTTCTAAACTAAGTATATCATTTATATATACATTTGACTCTAAAGCCCGTTTTGCTTGATAATAGAAATTTAAAACCATATTAAGCATTTTATCTTGTTTGGCAAGTGAAGTAAATGTATCTTGTTCATGGAAGGCATTTTGTTGCAGATAATCTTCTCTTATAGATTTAGCCGCTTCTAATTTTAATTGATCTTCAAATGATAAAGTATCTTTACCTACAAGTCTTACTATTTCTTGAAGTGATGCTTCTTCTTGAAGTAATTTCATGGCATTTACCCTATTTTTAGAAAATCTCTCATCTACATTTTTATCCATCCACTCATCTACTTTAGTTTGATAAAGTGTATATGAATTTAACCAATTTATCGCTGGGAAATGTCTTCTATATGCAAGTTGAGCATCAAGTCCCCAGAATACCTTAACTATACGCAATGTAGCTTGTGATACTGGCTCTGATATATCTCCCCCTGGAGGTGATACAGCCCCTATAACTGTAAGTGCTCCTATTCTTTCATCTTCTCCAAGACAAACTACCTTACCTGCTCTTTCATAGAAATCTGCAGCACGTGATGAAAGATATGCAGGATAACCTTCATCTCCCGGCATTTCTTCAAGACGACCTGACATTTCTCTTAAAGCTTCTGCCCAACGAGAAGTAGAATCTGCCATTATTGATACAGAATATCCCATATCTCTAAAATACTCAGCTATAGTTATACCAGTATATATTGAAGCTTCCCTAGCTGCAACTGGCATATTTGAAGTATTTGCTATTAATACTGTTCTTTGCATTAAAGATTTACCTGTTAGTGGATCTATAATTTCTGGAAATTCCATAAGAACATCTGTCATTTCATTACCACGTTCACCACATCCAACATAAACTACAACTTGTGCATCTCCCCATTTTGCAAACTGATGTTGTACTACTGTTTTACCTGATCCAAATGGTCCTGGAACACATGCAGTTCCTCCCTTAGCAACAGGGAAGAATGTATCTATTACTCTTTGTCCTGTAACTAATGGTTCATCTGGATTAATTTTTCTTTCATATCTTCTTCCACGTCTAACTGGCCATTTTTGTATCATATTTAATTCTACTAAACCTTTAGATGTTTCTATTATAGCTACTGTATCTTCAACTCTAAAATTCCCTGATTTTATTTCTTTTATAGTCCCCTCTATTCCAAATGGAACCATAATTTTATGATCTATAACTTCTGTTTCAGGTACTATCCCTAAAACATAACCAGAAGAGACATAATCTCCTACATTTTTTTGAGCCTTAAATTCCCAAACTTTTTCTCTATCTAAAGAATTAACTTCAACTCCTTTAATAAGAAAATCTCCAACTTTTGCTCTTATTTTATCTAATGGTCTTTGTATACCATCAAACATATTTTCTAATAATCCTGGACCTAATTCTACAGAAAGAGGCATACCTGTTGTTTCAACTGGCTCATCTGTACCTATACCTGTAGTTTCTTCATATACTTGAATAGAGGCTCTATCTCCTCTCATTTCAATTATCTCACCAATTAATTTATTATGACCTACTTTAACCATGTCAAATACATTAGCATGTGACATATTTTCTGCAACAACTAATGGTCCTGAAACTTTAACAATTCTTCCTTTCAAGTCCTTCTCCTTTCAACTAAAAAATATTAGTTCCTATTGCCTTTTCTATATTTTCATCAATTTTTGCTATACCTATACCTTTACTTCCTTTATTGCTAGGTATTAAAGTTATCATAGGTAGCACCTCATTTTTATATCTCTCTAATACACTTTCAGCACGAAGTGCATAATCTTCTGTTATCAATATTATTCCATAACCACTTACTGCTAGTTTATCTATAGTTGCTTTTATTTTTTGAACTATAATATCATTATTTTCTAAATTTTCAACACTAAAAACATCTATTCCTAAAGCTTTAAATGATGTAACCGTATCTTTATCTCCTATAGCTGCTATTTTATACATAAACTCCTCTCAATCTACTTTTAACAAGTTCTATATCAATATCATTTAATTTAGCAGACAATATTAACCTCAAAGCTTTAAGTTCATATTCTTTAGCTATAATATATGTAAATATAGGTTCTGGACCTATTGTAATATATTTATACTCCTTAGCTAAAGATATAATCATATTATCAAATATCTTTTCTATTTCTAATATATCTCCATTTTTTTCAAAAGTATCCCAAGTTTTAGTTGCTATTTTCTTTTTAAATAACGACAAATATGTATTATTAAAATATACCTTAATTAACTCTTCCTTAGATATACTTCCTCCATCTACTAAAATATCATCTAAATAATCCACATTTCTATTTTGTTTTTTTAATCTTAAAAATGTCACTATATTATATCTATCTATAGATATTTTAGCATAGTCTATAAATAATGGAATACTTGTACTATTAGCTAATTTCAAAAGATGTTTAAAATACATTTTATCAAGTTCTATACTAGCTTTTTTTAAATCCGTATACTTTTTTACACCATCAAAATTATCTATTAACTCTTTTTTATCTATCATACCTGTAAATATATTGTATTCATCTAAAGATTTTTCTTTATTCTTTAGTAGAAGTTTAAGATTTTGATATTCATATTTTAATGCAACTAAATCAACTATTTCTTGATTTTTTTTAGATATTTCTCTTGTAAATTTAAATACTCTTTCAAGCTCTCCATTGATAATTTTTTCATATTCATCATCTTGTGTCGTAGTAGCTATTGAATAAGAGTAATCTGTATCATTTAAAATTCTTAATATTTCTTTAAATGAATTAGTCTCTAGCATTTTAATAAGTCTATCTTCACTTAAAAGTTTTTTTTCTTGAACTTTAATCATTGATACAGGTAAAATGAAATCATTTCTATTCATTTAAACACCTCTAATTAAAATAGTTTAATATCAAGCTTTCTAATTCTTCCTTCTTAATATTTATTATACTTTCAAAAGTATAGTTTTCATCTACACCTTCATACGATATTACAAATCCAGATTTAATATCTTCTTTTATTCTTATATTAGAAAATTTATTACTTAAATCTGCATATTTAGGCGATACAAATATTAATTCATTTGGAAAAGATTTTCTATTTTCTAAGTTATATTTAATAAAATTCTCCATTTCATATAAACTAATATTTTCTAAATTTGTTAATAATTCATCTAAAATTTCTTTTATTATTTTTTGTTTTTGTTCTAATAATATATTTTTAGCCTTTAAATTAACATTAGATTCAACTCTTTCAAATTCTAAATCTTTTTTTGCTTCAAATTTATTTAAAGATTTTTTTTCATATTCTCTAATTTTTAAATCAAATTCAGATTTTAGAACTTGAATTTTATCTTCAGTTTCAGAATTTAATATATTTATTTTTTCTTCTGTATCTGAAATTATTTTATTTATTATATTGTCTAAATTTGACATACTCTCTCCTTACCCTATAACTGAGTTATTAAGTAATAGTATAGATATAACAAAACCTAATAAAGCATAAATTTCAACCATTACTGCATATACTATACCTTTAAATTGATGTTCTTCATTTTTTGCAAGTATAGTTATACCTGCAACTGAAACTCTAGCTTGTGCTATTGCTGAATGAAGTCCAACTATAGCTATTGGAAGACAAGCAAATAAGATTGATAATCCTTGTAAAGCTGTAGTTGAAGATGTTACTTTTCCTACTGCTAAAAGTCCTATAACAAAACCATATAGCCCTTGTGAACCTGGTAATAATTGTAAAATCAATGATTTACCAAATTTTTCTGGTTCATCTATCATAAGTCCTGCTGCAGCTTCTCCAACCATTCCAACAGCTTTTGCAGATCCAACTCCTGCTAAAATTGCAGCAAGTGCTGCTCCAAGTATACCTAATGCTGGTCCTAAATTAACTAAAAATCCATCTAAATTAAACATTTTTCCTCCTAATTATTCTTTATATTTATATATTTTTCTTTAATTTTAAAATTATTAAAAGCTTTTCCTCCACCTTCATAGAATTTAGCAAAAAATTCTACATATATCAATCTTGATGTATGAACATAAGCTCCAAGTGCTGATAAGAATAAATTAAATCCATGTCCTAATATCATAATTAACATCATAAATACTATCATTATTCCTTTATTCCCTACCATTTGCGCTATTGTATTAACAGAATATGCAATATATCCTCCAGATAATCCAAGTGCCATAAGTCTAACATAAGATATTAAATCTCCCATATATCCTGATATTCCATATAAGGCATAAGTTCCAAGACCTATCTTACCTCCAATACTTTTTGATTCTCTTCCTCCAGTTGCAACAATACCAAGCATAGTTATTATCATTAAATATTTAGATAAATCTACCATTGTTCCACTTATATCACTAAATCTTGCAAACACATAATAACCCGTAGAAGTAAGTGTTATAAGCCATAATAAAACATCTGAAAAACAATCAAAATATTTTTTATCTCTTATCAATATATATGCCTTAGTTAATAGAGCTAAAAATATATGAATTATTCCAAACACAAATGATAAAATCATCACTGGTTGGTAACTAACTGTTGGAGAATATATATGTAAAGGATTATCAAAATTAAATCCAAAGAATGATCCATAAATAAGTCCCCAAAGTGTCGTAGAAATACCTAACATAAACACAAATTTCATCATATTTTTATTTGATTTATTAAGATTAAATATTGAAAGTGCAAATCCTGTAGCCATACTCAATATTAAACCATAACCTACATCTGCCATCATCATACCAAAGAATAACCAGAAAAACGGTGCTACTATTAAAGTAGGATCTATTTCTGTATACTTAGGCAATGAATAAGTCCCTACTAGCATTTCATAAGGTTCTATTATTGTATTATTTTTTAACTTAACAGGAATATCACTATCATTTATATCAAATTCTTCATAAGTTATATAGTAATCATTAGACAATAAATTATTTAATAAACTTTCTAATTCATCTTTTCTATTTTTTGGAATATATGCTGAAATTATACTCAATTTATCTGTTTCTTTAAATATTTCTTTAGTATTTTCTTTTAAAAGTATATTTCTATAATATTCTGTTGCTATTTCTAAATCAGAAATATTTAAAGCATAATCTTTTAATTCAACATCCGTTTCTTCTATAACTTTAATATTTTCTTGTATTTTTTTTTCTAATTTTTCTATCATTTTTACAGGAACTTCTGTAATATCTAAATTAAATTTAGTTAAATTTATTTCTTTAACAATTTCTTTAAAATTAGAGTCTTTTAAAGAGTAAATCAATACATTTATATTTTTTTTACATTCAGATATTACATTAACTTCAACAGTATCATCAATTTCTTGTAACATTTTTTCATAATTCTTTTTAGTAAGTATCCCTATCGTAATATCTACCATTTTTAATCTTTTTAAATCTGAAAAAGATATATCTAAATTTTTCCAATCTTCATACTCATGTATATTATTTTTAAGACTTTCATTTTGTTTTAAAACTCTATCCTTTAGTGTAAACTTTGAACTAATATCTAATATAGTTTTTTCTACATCTAA
>NZ_CDRRBS010000045.1:0-8666 GCF_977040545.1 Pseudostreptobacillus sp.
AGAAGATATACTAGAGATAATTTGATAATTTCAATATCAGGAAATTTTGATGAAGAATTGTTAATATCTATGATTAAAGAATATTTTGTTAATATGAAAGAAACTAAAGTTGATGATAAATATCCTATAAATGATATATTGAATAAGCAAGTTTCTATAAAAAAAGAATTAAATCAATTAAATATATATATGGTGACAAAAATACATAATAATAAGACTGATATATATAATGATTATGTAACAACTATTGTAGAGTATATATTAGGAGATGGATTTAGTTCAAGATTATTCCAAGAAATTAGAGAAAAAAGAATGCTGGCTTATTCAGTTTATTCATTTGGTATAAATTTTAAAGAATTAAATGGGTTAGGTATTTATATAGGAACATCTAAAAATAAATATAATGAAGCTATAGAAGTTACAAATGAAGTTATAGAAAAAATGAAAAATGAGGGAATTACAGAAAGAGAACTTGAAAAAACTAAAAATTATATTTTATCTTCAAGAGCTTCATCTAAAGATAATTATAAGTTAGCGTTTAGATATTCTTCAATGTATAGGAAGTATTATAAAATATATCTTGATAAAGATATAGAAGATATTTTATCTAAAATTAGTGTAAAGGAAGTAAATGATAAAATAAATGAAATATTAAATAATTTTAGTATGTGTATAATTGGTGATATAGATGGTGAGTGATAAAAGAAATTCACATAAATTTAGTTATAAAATAGCTAGAATTAATAAATTACTATTATTTGTTGTTTATTTATTAGTTACTATTAGTACATTATTTGTTTATAGTGCTACAAGAAATATTAGTTATGTAAAAAATAATATATTATGGATAATTATAGGTACAGTAATAATGATACTTATTATGTTATTTGATTATAGAGTAACTAAAAAATATATAAATTATATATATATATTATCTTTATTAACATTGGGATATACTAAATTTTTTGGAGTTACAAAGCTTGGTGCAAAAAGATGGATAGATTTTGGATTTATACAAATACAACCTTCTGAATTTATTAAAATTTTTCTTATTATGATATATTCCTTTTGGATAGTAAAAAGATTTAAAAATGGTATAAATAGTCTTAAAGATATAATATTATCTTTTGCTCCAGGTATACCGATATTAGCATTACTTTTATTACAACCAGATCTTGGAACTACACTTATACTTTGCTTTTCATTTTTGTGTATATTGATATTATATAATGCTTATATGAAACCAATAGTTATGATATTCATAACATTATTAATTTTATCAGCTCCTATATATACCTTTGTTCTTCATGATTATCAAAAAGTAAGAATAGAAACTTTTTTAAATCCTGAAAAAGATTTGAAAAATAAAGGTTGGCATGTTGCACAGTCTAAGATTTCTATAGGGTCTGGAAGACTTACAGGTAAAGGTTATCTTGATGGTAGTCAGAGTAGATTAAAGTTTTTACCTGAATCACAAACAGATTTCATATTTTCAGTAATAGGTGAGGAAATAGGATTTATTGGTTCAACTGGTGTTCTTTTACTTTATTTTTTACTAATATGGTCTTTAATAAATACATCAAAAATAATAGTAGATAGTTATGGAAGAATAATATTATATGGACTTTCTGGAATATTTTTAGCTCATGTAATAATAAATGTAGGAATGACAGTAGGTTTAGTGCCAGTTACAGGTAAACCATTATTGTTGATGAGTTATGGAGGTTCATCATTTTTATCAGCATTTATGATGATAGGATTGGCTCAAAGTATAAAAATGCATAATGAGGATTAGATATGAAATATATAGTAGATATTAATAGTGAAAATATGAGATTAGATAAGTTTATTAGGAAATATTCTGAAGAAACAAGTTTAAGTATTTTATTTTCTTTAATTAGAAAAGGTCAAATAAAAGTTAATTCTAAAAAGTCTAAGGAAAATTATAGACTGCAAAAAGGAGATGAAATATATCTTCCGGAAAGTGCTAAAATTAATTTTGAAAGTAAAAAGAATGTCAAAATATATAATAATTCATTAAAAGAAATGATAGTATTTGAAGATGAAAATATATTTGTTGTAAATAAACCGGTAGGAATAGCAATGCATAAAGGTGATGGTCATGAATATGGACTTTCCGAAATGGCTAAGGAATATTTTAAATCTCAAGATGTTAATTTTTCAAATAGATTAGATATAAAAACTGAAGGTTTGGTTATAGGAGCTAAAAATCTTAAATTTTTAAGACTTATAAATGAAGAAATAAGGGAAAAAAGAGTAGAAAAAAAATATATAGCTAAAGTAAAAAAAGGAAATCTTAAATTAAATGATGAATTTATGTCTAATAAAAAACTTTTAGTTACAAATAATAAAGTTATTGTATCAAATAAAGGTTTAGATTCTTTAACTTATTTTAAGGTGTATAAGATAGAAAATAATATGGCTTTTATAGATATTGACCTTAAAACTGGTAGAAAACATCAAATTAGGGTTCATTTATCAGATTTAGGTTATAGTATTGTTGGAGATGATAAATATGGTGATTATTCTTCTAAAGATAGACTTTATCTTAAATGTTATAAGATAAAATTTTTGAAATATGATATAGAAATAGATAAATATTTTTTATAAACTTTTTTATATAGTATGTCAATTAAAAACGAAAATGTTTCAAAAAAAGTAAATTAAGAGTCCCTAAAATTTAAAAGTAAAATTTGATAATTTAGGGACTTTTAAATTAAACATAATCAATATATGTTTCAAGTTTCTTGCTCTTTTCAAGATACTTAATAAATGATTCTCTTTTCCAAGGATGAGATATAGGAGGAATATATTTTTTATTAACTTTAACTTCAACCACATCATCAAAGTTATTAGAAACCTTTGAAATTCTTTCAACCTCTTCTAAAGAATAAATATTATCATCAACACTAGCAAACAACTTATTATCAAAAGATTTAATAACTAAAACATTATTAGAAGGTCTAGGGTAAACCTTTAAACCATTATTATCAAGAAAAGCATAATATTTATTATTAAATCTAATACAATTACCTTTATCGACCTTTCTAGTATTAATAACAGATAATATTAAATTTAATTCTTCAATATCATCTTGCATTTGAAACACATTTAATGTATTATTAATATTAATTGAGAACTTGTTATTGAAGGCTTCAATGAACTGTGGTAGGAACATATTAGCACTTTCAATATCATTGATATTATTAATTCTCAATTCATTTACAAGGAATGATTGAAGGGTTCCAAATATTCTTTCAACACGCCCTTTTGCTTGAGTGGAAGAAGTAGTTCTAAGATCAATACCTAATATATGACAAGCATAAGCATATTGAGTAAATGTATCATTTTCTAAACTTTTATTAGATTTAAGTTTATACTCAAATACAGTTCTTTTATCAGTAAGTAAAGCATAAGGAATACCATAATTAATTATCATATTTAAATAACACACAATAGACATTAATTAAACATGATCTATTGACTATCGCCTTAATCTATGATATAAGAAGATAACTAAGATTAAAATAAATATATATAAAGGAGAATAAATTTATGAAATATATAAATAAAATGACAATTTTACTATCATTAATATTAGGTTTTAATTCATTATCAGAAATAACACCAGATGGAAATACAAATGTATATGTAGAAAGGTCAAATAATGAAGTAGAAGTAATAAACATATCAACACCATCACAAAAAGGAATATCAGATTCAACATTTAATAAATTCAATGTAGATAAAAATGGAGCCATCTTAAATAATTCGACAACAATAGGAAGAACAAGAATAGCAGGAATAATAAATAGAAACAATAATTTGATTACACCTGCAAGAGTAGCATTACTACGTGTAACAAGTACAGATAAATCAGAATTAAAAGGGATATTAGAAGCACTAACTAAAAATAATCTTGATGTAATATTATCAAATAAGAACGGGATAACTTTAGATGGTGCTAATTTTTTTAATATACACAATATGACATTAACAACAGGAGAAGTAAGAGTAAAAGAAGATGGTAATCTTAGTTCTATTAATATAAATAACAATAAAGAAATATTAACATTAACAGAATTAAATACAAATAATGTAAATACATTGAATATATTAAGTGGTGTATCAAGAATAGAAAAAGACCTAATAGGAAATAATATTAACTTAGTAACAGGAAGTAATATAGTAAATATAGATGGAAATGAAGTAGAAATAGTAAAAACACAAAGTGGAGAACTAGGTATACCTATTAGTGCAGAAATACTTGGAAGTATACATGGAGATAGTGTAAGGATAATAGCAACAAAATCAGGAATAGGTGTAAAAAGTATAGTAGCAGATAGTGTAGATATAGAATCAAAATCACAAATAAAAACAGAGGCAATAATATCAAATACTACAAAAATATCACAAGAAGAAGATTTTAATAATGCGGGAAATATAATAGCAAATAATAACCTAAGCATAGAAGCAAGGAATATATTAAATGATAATAACAAGGTATTAGTAAGTGATAATATATCATTAAAAGCAAAAGAAGATATATTAAATAGAAATGGATCAATAATATATGCAACAAATAAATTAAATATAGAGTCAAATAACTTAGATAATTTAGGAAATGTAAAAAGTTATGGAACATATATAAAGAAATGGATAAGTGCAAATGGAGATGTATTTGATGAAAGTAATATAAATAATTGGAAGTTAAATATATCAGATAAGTATAAAGATTTTAGATGGTTTAGAGGAAATGAAACAACTATAGCTAAAGAAAAAGCCTTAAGTCAATTCTATGGAGTAAAAGAACTATTAAAGGTAGAAGAAAAACAAGAAGAAAATAACAATAATAATGATAAATATAAAAAACCAGTTCCCCCTAAAGTAGAAGTAACAGGAACAACAAATGGAATATTTTCAAGTCTTGATAAATATTCATACCTATTTAATAAGTATATAGATGAGTATAAGGAAAAACATAAAGATAAAATGAGTCTAAATGAAGACTATAGTGGTTCATATACTTTAACAGAAGATAGAGAAGGTAATAAGACACTAAAAGCAGTAATAGAACAAAGTAATCAAGAAACAAATTATTCAGTAATAAGTGGAAAAGAAATAGAAATAAATAGTAAAGGTGTAGTAAATAATAAAGATGGAAAGATATTAGGAGCTAATACTACACATATTAACTCAAAAGAATTTAATAATACAAGTAGTATAAGTAATGAAAGTGTTCTATTACAAGATGGAAAAGAAACTTTAACTTATTCTGGAGATAGAACATGTTGGGGATTAGGGCTTGCTTTTTGTAATATAGAACACAGTGCCTCATATCAAAGAACATTAAATGATGGAAGAGAAGAATCTATTAAAGCCTTACCTAGTATATTAAGTGGAAAAGATATACAAATAAAATCAGATATAGTTAATTTTAAAGATGAAGATAAAAGAACAGTAAGAGAAGAAAATATATTAACATCAACAAAAACAATAATAGAAAAAGATAATAAAACTGTTAATATACCTATAGAAGAAAGAGCAGAGTTTACAAAGTTATCAAACTTTTACAAATCAGCAAATTTTAAAATAGATGTAAGAAGATATATACCTAAAAATACAGAAGATAGATTAAAAGTATTAGAAGAAGAAATAGAAAGAAGAAAACAAGTACCTAGTAATATTAAAATAGATGCAAGTAAGTTAAGTATAAGAGATCAAAAACTATTATTTAATAATATATTACTTAGTTCAAATAACATAGATATACAAGGAGCAGATGTAAAAGCTTTAAATAATTTAGATATTAAAGCTAATAAAATTAATATAGAAGGTATAAAGCATAAAGAAGAAATAAATATAGATGCAAGAGATAATGGTGGATTAATATTTTCTAATATATCAAAAGAAAAGATAATAAAAGAAGATGTATTAAGTTCAAACCTAAATGCTAAAAATATCAATATAGAAAGTAAAGATACAACAATAAAAGGCTCAAATATAGAAGCAGATAATATAGATATTAATTCAGATAAACTAAATATATTATCAGATAAGACTAGAGATGAAAGACATAGTTATGATGAAAATAGAGTTTTAATATTTGGGAATAGAGAAAAAGTAGATGAAAGTAAAGAAACTAATCATTCAACTAATATAATAGGAAATATTAATATTAAAGGTAAGGAAGTATTAGTAAAAGGATCTAATCTATTATCTAATGAAGATATATCAATAAAAGCTAATAAGGTAGATATACTTGATGAAAAAGTAAAACTAACTACTAATGATTCAAAGATAGTATCAGATGTACATATAGAGAGTAATGATGTATTGAAAGATGGTAAGGCAAAACTAAATGCAGGATATAGATTTAATAAAACAGATAAAGAAGTAGAACAAGATATATCAGTAAAATCAAATCTAATAGGGAAAAATATTAAAATAGAATCAAGTGATATACTAAATACTAATGCAGATATATCAAGTGAAAGTCTAAAACTAAAATCAAAAGAAATAAACCTACTAGATAGTAAAGATAAGATATCAGAAAAGAGTAATGAATTTAATTTAGAAATAGGAGTAAATGCAAGATTAGGATCATCAATAATAGATTTAGGTAAAAGTATATATGAAAGTGTAAGTTCTAAAGATAGGAATATAACCCAAAGATTTAGAGATTTAAGAAATATATTATCATCAGTACATGATATAAATAGAAAGATATCAAAAGATCCAACACAGTTAATAGATGCAACAATAGGTGCAAGTATAGGTGTAGATAATACAAATATTAAGAAAGAACAAGAACTATCAAGAAAAGGATTAATACAATCAAATAATATAGAGCTAATAGCAGATAGTGTAAGTATAACAAATCAAGAGATAAATGCAGATAGTTTAAAGATAGAAAGTGATGTATTAAAACTAAATAAAGGAGAAAGTAAAGAAACACAAACGATAACAACAGCAGGAGCAAAAATAGGTGTAGAGTATAATGTAGTTACTCAACAAACAAAAGTTGATGCAAATGCAAAAGTACAGAATGATTACTATGAAAAAAATAGATATAGTGATAATATATTAAATGTTGGAAATCTTGATATACAAAGTAAGAAGATAGAAGAAGATAAAAGAGAAGATAGTGAACATACATTAAGTTATGGTGGAAGTATAGGAACAAGTGGAATAGGACTAAATTATGAAAAAGATGGAAATGGATTTAGTATAGGAACAACACTAGAAGGAAAGTTAACTAATACATCATTAAAGCTAGGAAATGAAGATTATGATTTAAATGGAGATTTAATACATAAGGAAAATAGGGATAATTTAGTAAATGATGTTAAAAATGTAATAAATACACCTAGCGCATATGTTAGGGCAATTGATACATTAAATGTAGAAAATGCTGATTTCTTTAAAGAAGCACAAAAAGAAATATTTGAAAATAATTTAAATACAGAAACAGGTTTAGAAGTCCAAAGATATAAAGAATTAATAGATAAAGCGACAAGTGATGAAGAAAAGGTTGAAATAGTTAAAAGTTATTATAGACAAATAGGATTACTTGGAGGTAAAGAATTTAAAAATATAGTATTTGTAGAAAATAGAGTAAATGAAAAAGGAGAAATAGTTTATGCAAGTACAGATAAAGATAATAACTTATATATTAACAAGAATAATGTAGATATATTAGATTTAAAAAATATGAAACCACTTATATCATATGAGACAAAGAGATGGAAATATGATGACAAGGAAGTAGATACAAATACATTGCATTATAATCAAGATGAAAGAGAAGATGTAAAATTAGATTATACTAAGATAGATGTAGATTCTATAGAATTAACTAATGATGAAATGAGGGAACTAAGAAATTATACTTATGTACCTGTATATAACGATGCTGATAGGAAAAAACTTTATGATAGTTTAACGAAAGAGCAACAAAATAAACTTAAGAGATTAACTCAAAAACAAGTTAAAAATGTTTTGAATAATATTTTATATAGAGATAAAATAGAAGGAAAAAGAATAAATGATATAGATAGAACTAAAAACTTAGAAATATTTGTTAAAGATCCTTCGCAAGTTTACACAGGTATAGATACTAAAGGATATACTGTTAATGAATTGAATGGTATAGCTAATTTAGCTTATGAACGATACGGTGAAAAAATAAAAGATAAAAATGAAGAAGAAAAGAAAAAGAAAATAGCTGCAGAGCAAAAAAAAACTAGAAAAAAATTTAGAGAAAAAGGATTAGAAATTAAAATGTTTATTAATGATCCTGAAAGTAATCTACAGGGTTATATATTAGAAACTAAATCAAAAGAGATAATAGTATCGTTTAGAGGAACAGAAGGTATATTTAATTTTAAAGATGTTGATAATGACTTACAATTGTCTTCAGAAAATAATAAACAGTATAGAAAAGCTTATGAAATAATAACAGATTATATAAAAAATAAGAAACTTGAAAATAAGCTAATATTATTTACTGGGCATTCTTTAGGTGGAGGTATTGCAAATTATTTAATGACAAGAATACCAAATACACAGTCAATAGTGTTTGATCCAGCCCCTGTTGTTCTCGATGAAACTATAAAAAGCGAAAGGAATATAAGAAAAATTTC